>JAGYMT010000053.1 GCA_018400335.1 Kiritimatiellia bacterium
AAAATTCTTTTCCGAAAGGCAACCGAGCGAAGCGAAGGTTATCCTTGAAAGAGAAACGACAACGGGGTAGTCGGAAGCTGAATGAGCGTACAATCACATGAGTCAGCCGGGAAGGCCGTCGCGGAAATAAGTGCGGCCCTATCGCTGCCGAATATTTCCGATAACCGGCTGTTTCTTGATCTGGAAACGACGCAAGACGGCGGGATCGCGAAGATCGGAGCGGTCCTGGGTGGCGCACGCTTTTACAAATCTGGCGATTGCGGCTCGGCGGAAACGTTGCGAGCTCTGGATGCGTTCGCCTCCGATGCTGTCTGCGTGGGCGGTCACAATGTCGTTGCGCATGATCTGCCCTTGCTCGCGGAAAAGATGCCCGGTCTGCGCCTGCTCGCCTTGCCGGTGATTGACACGCTGGTGCTGTCCTCCGTCTGTTTTCCCGAGAATCCCTATCACCGGCTGGTGAAGAATTATAAGCTTGTCTCCGTTGCGAGGAACGATCCGGTTTCAGATGCGATGCTGGCGAGAGAGCTCCTTGCGGATGAGATCGAGAGCCTGAGCGGCATGAAGGAAACTGATGAATCCGCCTTCCGCACCCTGCACGGTCTGCTCTGCGGAGGCGTCTCGTCGAATGGTCTGCCAGGCCGGGGGCTGGCGCTGGTGTTCGGTGTCCTTGGAGCCGGAACGCCTTTGGATGACGCATCTGTTTTGAGCGGGGCGAAGGAGGTGTGCGGACAACATGCCTGCCGCACGGCGTCCAACACGCTCGGCGCGGATGAAATCGAAACGGCGGATTCACGAACGGCTCTTGCATACGTGATGGCCTGGTTGCGCGTGGCGGGCGCCGATTCCGTCCTGCCGGCCTGGGTCCGCCGCAGTCATTGCACGGTATCCACTCTGCTCGATCGGCTTCGCGACATTCCCTGCGATAGCCCGAAGTGCGGCTATTGTCGGACGATTCACAACCCGGAATGCCAGCTCAAGCGGCATTTCGGGTTCGATGGATTTCGCGATAAGCCGGCAGATGGGGAGGGACGCAGTCTTCAGCGCGAGATTGTTCTCGCCGGAATGCGGAGCCAATCGCTGCTCGCAATCATGCCTACGGGCGGCGGCAAATCGCTGTGCTTCCAGCTGCCCGCTCTCATTCGGAACATCCGGCGCGGACAGTTGACGATTGTCATTTCCCCGCTTCAAGCCTTGATGAAAGACCAGGTGGACGGGCTCAAGCGGCGAACGGGTCAGGATAGCGCGGCGGCGCTCAACGGACTGCTGACCTCGCCGGAACGGGCGGACGTGCTTCGCCGGATCAGGATGGGCAATATCGCCATTCTATATGTTTCACCTGAGCAATTGCGCGGGCGCGTGTTCTCCGAGGCGATAATGCAGCGCGAGATCGCCTGCTGGGTGCTCGATGAGGCGCATTGTCTTTCCAAGTGGGGACATGATTTCAGGCCCGATTATCTCTACGCCGGACGGTTCATCCGCCGGATTGCCGAGCGTCAGAATACGGCGCTGCCCGCCATCGCGTGTTTCACGGCCACGGCGAAGAAGGATGTGATCGCGGAGATCATTGAATATTTTCGAAGGGAGACGGGCACTGAACTGGCTCTATACGAGGGGGGCGTTGAGCGCGATAACCTGAGCTTCGAGGTTCAGACGATCGGCGCCCGCGGGAAACTCTCCCGTGTTGATGATCTGCTCCGGGAACACCTGGCGCCGGAGCGTGGTGAAGGGAGCGCAATTGTCTTCCGGGCTTCACGCGCCGCGGCGGAGGAAACGGCCGAGTTCCTTGCAACTCAGGGCTGGCAGGCCGCGCGCTTCCACGCCGGACTTCTGCCGCCGGAGAAGAAGCAAGTTCAGGATGACTTCTTGAGCGGGGCAATACGCGTGATCTGCGCCACGAACGCCTTCGGCATGGGGGTTGATAAGGACAATGTCCGTGTGGTTATTCACGGAGATACGCCCGGATCGCTGGAGAACTATCTGCAGGAGGCTGGCCGGGCGGGACGCGATAGCAATCCATCGAGATGTATTCTTCTCTATGATGAAGAGGATTGCGAACAGCAATTCCGGCTCAATTCGCTGTCCTCACTCAGTTTGAAGGATATCGCCTCAATCCTGCGCGGACTGCGCAGGCTGGCCCGAAACCGGCATTCGGAGGAAGTCGAGGTGACCACGGGCGAACTGCTGCGAGATGAGACCGTGGATACCGATTTCGGACCGCTGGATAACTCTGCTGATACGAAGGTGCGCTCGGCCGTAGCATGGCTGGAGCGCGCGGGATTCGTCGAGCGGAATGAGAATCGCACGGATGTGATCCAGGCGCGGCTGCTTGTGAAGTCGCTCGATGAGGCGCGGGAGCTGATGGCCAAACTCGGGCTCACCGAGACCGAGGCGGGACTCTGGCTGGGAATCCTGCGCGAGATGATGAATGCCGACCCGTCCGACATGCTCTCCGTGGATGCCCTGTCCATGCTGCCGGAATTCCAGGCTTACGCATCGGGCGATTTTCGGGGGCGCCGTGTTTCGGAACAACCGAGCCGGGAATACCTTTCAGCGAAGGTGTTCAAGGTGCTCGGCGCGATGACCGGTGTGGGGCTTCTGAAGAAGGATACGCTTCTTACTGCATTTGTAAGATACAAGATAGGCGATCATTCGGGCATACGGCTGGCGCGAGTTCTCGGAACAGATCGCAAACTGCTCCAGCTTCTGAACGAGGAGGCGCCCGATCCGGAAGGCTGGTTGACGCTTGACGTCCGCCTGGTGAACCAGAGGCTTTTGTCCGGGAACGTTGAGAGTTCACCCGAACTCATACGGATTCTGCTACGGAGCCTGTGCGAGGACGGACGCGGCTTTTCCGGGCAGTCGGGCAGCATCGAAATGCGCTTTTTCGAGCGCGACCGCTGCCGCGTCCGTCTGCGGCGTTCGTGGGAACAGGTGCTGGAGATAGCGGAAAGGCGGCGGGTCGTGGCCGAGCGGCTGCTGGCCTTCGTTCTGGAGTCGGTCCCGAAGGATACGCCGGCGCGCGGCGATTTGAAGGTGGAATTCGCATACGAGGACCTCGTGAAAGTAATTGAATCCGATCCTGTCCTGCGGTCGGATCTGCGCGACGCGAACGCTGCTGTTGAGCGCGGCCTGATGTTCCTGCACGAGACGGACGTGATGATCCTCCAGCGGGGGCTGGCGATATTCCGATCCGCCATGACTATCCGCATCATGCCGGAGGCTGGCAGTCAGCGTTACTCGAACGAGCACTACGAAGCGCTGAACCACCATTACCAGGAACGCACCTTTCAGGTTCACGTGATGAACGAATACGCCAGGTGCGGATTGAGCGGCATAAGGGAGGCGCTTCAACTTGTCCTCGCCTATTTCTCGCTCGGCAAGGAGGAGTTCATAAGACGCTTCTTCCACGAAGGCGAAGTAATGCTCCGCCGCGCCACGACCGCCCGTTCCTACCGCCTGATAGTGGACGAACTCGCGAATCCCGATCAGCAGCGCATCGTGACGGCCTCCCGGCGCCGCAACCTGTTGATACTGGCCGGTCCGGGCTCAGGCAAGACGCGCACCGTTGTCCACAGGTGCGCGTACCTGCTTCGCGTGCGGCGCGTCCGTCCCGAATCCATACTGGTCTGCTGCTTCAACCATTCAGCCGCGCTGGAACTGCGGAGAAGGTTGAGAGAGCTGGCGGGAAGAGATGCGCTCGGCGTCACGATTCAGACCTACCATGGCATAGCTCTGCGTATCCTGGGCAAATCCTGCTCCGGCATGGCGGAGTCGGAAATCAGCGAGGGCGGGTTCGACGACATGATCCTCGATGCCGCCGCGGTGCTCAAGGGCGAACGCCCCGTGCCGGGCGTCGCGGAGGACGAAGTGCGGGATCGTCTTCTCGCGGGTTATGAATACATTCTGGTGGATGAATACCAGGATATAGATGAAAAGCAGTATGATCTGATAAGCGCAATCGCGGGCCGAAGGGAAAAGGATGACGATAGAAGGCTCACCATTCTCGCCGTTGGCGATGACGATCAGAACATCTACTCCTTCCGCGGCGCGAATGTGGCCTTCCTGCGCCGGTTCGAGCAGGATTATGCGGCGGACATGACCTATCTCGTCGAAAACTATCGCTCCACGCGTTACATCATTGAGGCGGCAAACAGGGTGATTTCGCGCAATCGCGACCGCATGAAGACGCGGCAAGCCATCCGCATAAATCAATCGCGCAATCTTCTGCCTGCCGGCGGGTTGTTTGGAGATTCCGACACGCTCACGCGCGGACGCGTGAGCGTGATAGAAACCGCCGATATGCGGGAACAGGCGGAAGCCGTGATTCTGGAGATCGAGCGGCTCAGGGATCTGAAGGTCGAGGAGTGGGACGATATGGCGGTTCTCGCAAGGAACCGAGCCGACCTTTCGCTTGTGCGGGCGCTGGCCGAGGAGAAGGGAATCCCGGTTCAATGGCCGCTCGAGCGGGGCAAGCTGCCGGCCTTGCACCGCATACGTGAGATCTGGAACGCCATCAAGATGGCGCGAAACCCTTCATTGTCCAATTTGCGCGGCTCGGAACTGGCAGGGGAACTGGAGATTCAATCCGGCGCGCGCGATGTGAACCCGTGGCGGACGCTGCTGGCCGACGTGATGCAGGAGTGGATCGTCGAGACAGACGATGAATCTGTCCCGACTTCAGCATTCGTGGACTACGTTTATGAAACGCTCGCGCAGCGGCGCCGCGATGAGCGGGTCGGCAGGGGCGTTATTCTCAACACGGTTCATGGCGCCAAGGGCATGGAATACAAGCACGTTCTTCTCTGCGGCAACTGGGGACGCTGCAAAGCCGGCGAAATTGAGGACGAGCGGCGCGTATTCTATGTCGGCATGACCCGCGCCGGGGACACGTTGTCCATTTTTAACAGGAAGGACGTCAACAGTCCATTGTTCCAGCATCTCGATGGCTCATGTTTCACGCACAGGCGCCATGCCGGCGGCTCGCGTGTGAAACTGGGAGAGCCGCGCGATTACGTCATGTTCGGGCTGGAAGACGTATTTATGGACTTCCTCGGCCGCGCGGCCGCCAACGAGCCGGCCGCGAGAACCCTGAAGGCGCTTGAGCCGGGTTCGCTGCTGATGCCGGCAATCGAGGGGCAGCGGGTTGTTCTGAAGGCGCCGAATGGCGATACGGTAGCGATGCTCTCTTCGAGCGCAGCTGACACATGGCGTGACAGGTTGCCGGAGATTGTCGAGATAAGATTACTTGGCGCGTTCACCCGTCTTCGTTCAGATGTCGCGGAACCGGAATATGCCGTCAGAATCCGCGCTGATGAATGGGAAGCGCCCATCTGCGAGGCGGTTATCAGGCTGTGATGAGAATACAGTAATTAGGCATGTTTCTTCACTTGGGCGCCGAGGAAAACGGCGATTTCCCGCTTGAGCGAAGACAGCCGGGAATAGGAATCCCTGATTTGAGTCAACACCTCATCTGCTTCCCGCGCTCGATTGCACAACTTGGCTGCCTCAATCCAGCCCGCCAATGTGCGGGCTGCTCGATTATACGCGCCTCGATGGTGCGCATTTGCGATGGCTTTCACCCGCGCAAGCATTGTCTGCTTTGCCGCGGTCAGAAAAGACGATCTTTGCGAGTCGGTTATGGGATTTTGCGCCAGAACCGACCGCATTGCCGGCCAGAGCCCGGCATTGGAATCCGCATCGCCGCACGTCGCATCCGTGTCGTGACAAGTGTCCTCAAATAAAATGGAGGCCGACAATTCGCGCTGCCAGATCGAAAGAGCCGAAGTTGCCGGAAGTTTCTGTTCTCCGGCAACAGCCAACAACACAAAAGGATATGTCACCGCGCAGGGATGCTCATAATCGCTCCATCCAAGCGGATTCGCGTTTGTCATGAGCTTGACCGCTTCATCATACCGTCCGGCAAGTATCAGAAGCGCAGACATCAGGCGCTCGTCTAATCCTTCTTTTTGCGTTCGCCAATAATCAAGTTCATCAGCCATTCGGCTCATAGCCTCTTCTATACGAGCCCGGTTAACCGAATTCAATCTGAGCAGACGCGACAAGTCGGGTTCACTTCGCCATGCAATTCTTGCGGCTTCAAGTCGGTCGCCGTCGTTCTCGACAAGCTTCACCCATCGTTCGGCAAATCCCGCCCTGGCATTCGGGTCTTTCACCGTATCCACCGCAAGACGCGCCGCCTTTCTCGCTTCGTCCTTCCGCTCTTGTTTGAGCAATTCATCCAGCCAGTCGCGGAAGATATCCGGATGATGTGCGCCTTTTTCGACGGCGAGGCGCGCCAAACCATCCACGCCGTCCTTCATCAGAACGGCTTCGCGCAGCAAGCGTTGAGCTGCTTGCAGCATAATCAGGTCTGTATCTTCATGATCCTTGCTTTCAAGGAGCTCGATCCATGCCGGCATGAACGCCTTCAAATCGTCAATCGGTGGAGCTCCGGCTTCAGCGATAGCCCGCAGCCCCATATCATCCCCGCTGTAGCGCAGCGCATACAGCTCGTTAAAAATCCCTTCAGGCCGCTGGTCCGGCGCGGTCGTTTCATAGACGGCGCGCAAATAACGCGCTTTTGCCTCAGTGACATCGGCGCCGACCATCTCCGTGGGGCATGTCTCCCCGCAGAAATGGCCGTCATCATCGAGATCGAATGCGTGCAGAAGAAGACCATATGCCTCGGCGGCGGTCTTGTAATCGCCGCCAAGAAAGACCGAGTCCGCGCGGACAAACAGATCATCCATTTCTTCCGCCCATGATTCGTCGCCGTAGGAACGGTAATCGTGAATTTCCGGGTCGAAATCAATGCTTTCGTAATAATGTCCGCTTTCCAGATTCTCCACAAAATCCCGAATGTCTTGCATCAGTGTCCGGTCGTTATCGGCGCTTCGGCGTGGCGCGGGCTCTTCAGGTATCGAATCGAGCATGGCAAGAAACTCGATTCTACCGCTTGATCCGAGTGTCTTGCCGTGGCGCGTTAATATCTGAACGAGTTCATCCTTGCTCAACTGATCGAGCCTGTGTTCGAGCTTCTTGAGAAAAGGCCCGAGCCCTATTATGTTGGCGCAGTTGGTCATGATGGATTGTCCTCTCGTAGTCCTTTATCCAATCTCAAGAATCGTGGAAACGGCTCGGCTGATAGCCGCCAGATCGGCGGCCGACATGCTCTCGATTCTGGAACCGGTGCGCGACCGTGTCTGGTATGGATAGTGCTATTCTCATGGTTGCATATTACTCATTATGATTTATGCGCGTCAATCGCATTTCCCGCAGTTCCGCGGGTTTTGCGCCGATCGCGGAAGATATCGGGCTTATGAGTTTTCTTGCGCGTCAATCATCGGACAAAATTGAACCAAAACATCAAAACAGGAAGATTGCGTCATCGAAACTGTCTTGATATTCTGTATCCTAAAGTTGCTGAAGAATATTATGTTGAGATTTCATATTGACAACCGCAAGCCGTAAAGCACAATTGTAATCATGAATATCGTGCGGCCAAAGAGTTGAAGATGGATGTGCTGGAGAAATAATGAAAGTTTATACTTATTCACAGGCCCGGCAGAACCTGGCGGATGTGCTAAATCAATCCAAAGAAAATGGCGTATTGATTAGGCGACGAGGGGGCGAAACCTTCATGGTTACACCGAAGCTGAGAACGGGGTCTCCCTTTGATATTCCCGGGGTCACAACCAAAGCGACAACGAGTGACATTATTCAAGCCGTTCGCGAGAGCCGATCAAAATCATCCCAACAACGGCATGCAGGATATTGCCGCTAACGCGTCAAATCCTGATGCCGGACTTTGAGGACGAAATGGACGATAAGACGACAGTGTTACTGTACGAACTGGGCGGGCTCGCGCTGATCGTGCCCGCCTCAACCGGCATCGTGTACCAGAACCAAACCGGCGGTTATGCCTGCCTTCCCTCTCGACAGGAGGGATACCTCGTCCCCTTCGCCGGTGATGTCACCGAGAAGTGCAAGCGCTTGCTCGCGCACTTCACGGGGTCGAAATGGGGCGGCTGGTGTTCCGAGCGGATTGACGAGGAGACCGCCGACTTGATCGACAGCATTCTTGCCGACATGCCAGGTCGAGACCACATTATCGTGGATCGCGCGAAACTGGACACGTCCTGGGAAGCGTGGGTGCATGTTAGGATCGCGGGTCCCCTGTTTGCCTTGGTCGAACACGCCCACCCTGAAGAGGCAATCCTCACGTGGCCAAACAGTGACTGAAGACAACCGAGCATCGGCTCGCCAGCCCGCGTTCAGCAACGAAGAGAAGGGAAATGGCATGGGCAAACGGACAAGCCTGCATCTTCACGCGGCCTTATCACGCGGATCGCGGCCGAAACCTTGCGGCTCGGCGG
>JAGYMT010000530.1 GCA_018400335.1 Kiritimatiellia bacterium
TGCCCAGCAGGAGCCTGTCGGTCTGCTCATCCACGGTCATTTCGAAATCAGTGGCCGACCGTGCCGTGAAGGATGGCGGAATCGGAATGCGAGGAGCAAGCAGGGTGATCGGTCCCTTGATCGACTCGCCATGCCAGCTCTCCAGTGTAAGTGTCAGTTCGTTCTCGCCGGAATGCAGGATATCGCCAAGATCATAGAGGTGTGCAAAGGCCGGGGTTTGGCCTTGCAGGAACGCCGGATACTGCGCATAGCGCTCTGGCACGCATTGTCCGTTAACGGCAAGGCGGATCGTAGGCGTCGCCAGGCGAACGCGCAACATCGCGCCCCTGCACTCGGCTGCGGTGTCCATTCGCAGCGAGCGTTGGAACGTCAGTCGGCTGCCGGACGGCGCCTCGTCGGACAGGTAGTAAGTCTCGGTATCCAGATCATCCGCGACGGATCGCCCATCAATGAAAAGCGTCCAGCCCCGTGTCAGATCCAGTACCGGATTCAGGACAGGCTGAGGAACCAGGCAGACGGGCAGACGCGCTTTCGCGGTCGGAGACGGCAGACTGAACTCCACGCGGGTGGAGCCCTGGCAGGGATAGGCGGGAAACTTGTCGATGGGCGTCAATTCCAGGCTTCCTTCCGACCCCGGAATGATATCGAAGCGCAGTTCACCACCGGCCTCCGCGACGACCCGTTTCCCCTCGATCCTGGCGCCGGGCCAGGTGAACGCCTGCCAGGTCAGTGCGTGGGGCGAGCGGAATTCCGCATCGTCCACGCTCACCACATACCGGCCTCCCACCAGCGCTGAGATACGATCAATGCGTACGGCATCGTAACGATCAGCGTAATAATCGGCGGCTTCGCTCTCGATGACCTGCAGCCCGCCCGCGGCGTACAGCGCCCGGCCGCGGCCCGCGACCGGCTTCAGGGGAACGTACCAGTTCTCCCGGTCTATAACCAGAGAATTACTTTCCCCCACGCTGCCGCTCACCGCATGAAGCGCGGCCTTGCGCAAGTTGGCCTCGGTAGGTTCCGCGTTCCAGTATTTCAGCAGAGTCAGGAGTACCTCGCGATCCACGAAATCCATAACCTGCTCGGGAGTGACCCGCAGGTGCTCGACGGCGAGACCGGGACTGCCATCCAGCAGCAGCGGCAGGCCGGCCGACTCCAGAATGATCGCATTGGGATTCACATTAGGTCGTCCGTTGTATGGCGCGCCACCGCATTCATCCCAGTATTGAAAAAGGCGGGTTCGAGTGGCGGCAGACTGGAGAGCGCCGGCGGTTTCGTTCTTCATCCAGGGCAGCAAGGTCGCGGACTCCGGAACGGCCAGATCGTCCGGCCACCAGGCGAGGGTCCATAGGCGGTCATCCATTTCCCATGCCGCGTTGTTGAGGGGATACCACATGCCCGCATCGCGGATGAGCGCCAGTGGCTCGGGATCGCGCTCGCGCCTGGCGCGGTAGGCCAAAGGCGCCTTGACCGAGGCGCGGGCGCCCCCGGCATCCCAGGCGGGAAGCATCCCCTCGGGACCGATCATATTCACGCTCATGGCGTACCAGT
>JAGYMT010000531.1 GCA_018400335.1 Kiritimatiellia bacterium
CCTGGAGCGTTTCCTGAAAGCCCGGCTTATATCTTTGCCGATAATCAGCTGTGCGCCGCAGGCGCATCATAAAATTTTCGTCCGCGAAAATTTTATTTAGGGAGGAGACCATGATAAGAAAAGCATTTCTCATGTCCGTCCATCCGGACAAGCATGACGAATACGAGCGCAGGCACCGTCCTATATGGGCGGATCTCGAGGCCGTGCTCAAGGAGCACGGAACGCTCAGCTACACCATATTCCTCGACGCGGAGACGAGCCAGCTCTTCGGGTACGTGGAGATCGAGGATGAAGCGCGCTGGAATGCCGTCGCCCGGACCGACGCCTGCCGGCGCTGGTGGGCATTCATGAAGGATATCATGCCGTCGAACCCCGATAACAGCCCGGTCAGCCGTGAACTCAGCGAGGTCTTTCACCTTTAAGATGGAAACCTATAAACTTTCCACCCTCCAGGAACTGGAGGCGGAAAGCATACATATAATGAGGGAGGTCGCGGCCGAATTCGAGCATCCGGTCATGCTCTACTCGGTGGGTAAGGATTCGTCCGTCATGGTCCGCCTCGCGCAGAAGGCCTTCTATCCCGCCCCGATACCCTTTCCCCTGCTCCATGTTGACACCGGCATGAAGTTTCCGGAAATGATCGAGTTCCGGGACGCATTCTGCCGCGAAATAGGCGCCAAACTCGTTGTTCACCGCAATGAGCGTGCGATAGCCGACGGCACGTCCCCCTGGAGCCGCGGCACAGTCAAATGCTGCGCAGCCCTGAAGACCCGCGCGCTGCTGGACGCCCTCAAGACGGGGGGCTATGACGCTGCGTTCGGAGGCGCGCGGCGCGACGAGGAGAAATCTCGCGCCAAGGAGCGGGTTTATTCCTTCCGCGACCGCAACGGCCAGTGGGATCCGCGCAGGCAGCGGCCCGAGCTGTGGCGGCTCTACAACGGACGTATAGACAGGGGTGAATCCATCCGGGTGTTTCCCCTTTCCAACTGGACCGAGCTTGACGTGTGGCAGTACATACTTGCCGAGAATATTCCGGTCGTCCCGATGTATTTCGCGGCGCGCCGCCGGATGATAGTCCGTGACAAACGCCTCGTGCCGCTGCTTGCGGGCACGCCGCTTCGACCCGGCGAGAAGCCGCGAATGATCGTCTGCCGGTTCAGGACACTCGGCTGCCATCCCTGCACAGGGGCTATCCGGTCCCGCGCGAAGAACGTCCGCGAAATTATCCGGGAGCTGATCCTGAGCCGTCAATCCGAGCGAATTGCCAGGCTCATAGACCACGATCAGGACAGCTCCATGGAGCAGAAGAAGCGGGAGGGATACTTCTGATGAGAAAGAAGGATAGCTCCCGCCGGAAAACCCAGCCGGACCTGCTTCGATTCGTCGCGATAGGAAGCGTTGACGACGGAAAATCAAGCTTGATAGGGCGGCTCCTCGCCGATTCAAAAGTCATCTGCGAAGACCATCTTGCCTCCGTTCGATCGGACTCGCGCAGGCTGAACCGGGACGGGGTGGACCTTGCGCTTCTGACCGACGGCCTGCGG
>JAGYMT010000532.1 GCA_018400335.1 Kiritimatiellia bacterium
CCTCGATCAGCCGCTGCCCGGATGCGGCGGCCCGTAGCATGATGCAGATGATGGAACGCATGGTCAAGGAGGGTCCGCTGCCGGTCAGTGAACGCGCTGTCATGATTCAGCCGAAACTTATAGCGCGGCAGTCCACATAAAAAAAATAAAAAAACAGCATTGACCTAACGTTAGGTCTTTGATAATGTACGTTCAACTCGAGAACAGAAAGCAGGAGGGAAGGAATTTATGCAAGGATCACGGTTGGCGTTGTCAGTGATGGCGGTTGTCACGAGTGTCGCGGTATTCGTCAATGCGGCAGCGGAGCAGGTCGTGCGGGCATATTGCTCAGACGGCAATGACCTTTACCAATACCTTGTCTCCCATCATCACCGCTGTGCGCGTTACGATGACATCGCAGCGATGCTGGCGGAAACGAAAAACGGCGAGGTCGTTCTGGTTCTCGCGCGGGACTATCCGGAGAAGAAGACTGTCCTGCCGGATGGTTTCTATGAGAGCGTCAAAGCCAAGGGGCTGAAAGTGTTTGTTGAGTTCCCCGACCGCCTTGCGGGTGCGCCGACCGGAGATATCACGGGCACCAGCAAAGAGCGCTGTGTTGTCGGATCACCCTTCTTCGGCGGGGAATTGCCGGCCATGAGCATTCTGGATGCCGGTCTCTTCTCCTATGTGGCGGTTCCGGCCCGCGAGGCCCATCTCTATGGAGCCAAGGCGGCAGGCTTTGACAGAGCCGTTTACGGGTTGAGAGAGACCCCGCATGTGCCGTTGCTTTTTGAGGATAACGGTGTTTTGATCTGCGCGACAAAGATCAGCGATTTCAATAAAAGCCGGTACTCTCCCCTCACGGCATGGGGGGCGGTATTGGGCAAGGTGCTGTTCGAGCTCTCGCTCGCCAAAGAAGGCGAGGTGATCCGGTGGACGCCCGTGGTGGGGCCGACACTCGCCAGGGATCAGCCGGTCACCGCCGAGCATTACCGCAAGGCCGTCACCCGCGGTGCGGAGTGGTATGTGAAAGGGCGCTTCCTGATCCACCCGGAGTGGAGCGAGCATTGGCACAGCATCGGCGTGAAGCGGGCCAGTTTTCCCGTTGGCCCGCCTATGGATCTGTCGCTTCCGTCGGGGAACGGTTCGCTGGGCGTCATGGAGGGGCACTACTCCTATATCAATCCCGATGGCAGCCAGCAGTACCGGTATTGGCTGCGCGCCGATTGCGTGGCAGAGACAGCCATGACTTTTGCGATGGCCAACGCCGCCGGGGAGGATGCAGAGAAAAGAGCGATTGCCGAGAACCTGATGGACTTTTTGTATGAGACCGACACGTTTAAAACACCGAGCAGCAAGGAACCCGGAAAGGGATCCTATGGCCTGATCGGCTGGGCCAGCACGCATCCCGGCACCTACTATGGCGACGACAATGCGCGAGTGCTGCTTGGCTCGATCCTTGCGGCGCAGCTCCTGAACGAGACGCGGTGGGATGACCACATTCTGAAGCT
>JAGYMT010000533.1 GCA_018400335.1 Kiritimatiellia bacterium
TGGCCTGTCGGCAAGATGGCCGATGAGTTGCTGGCACATAAGCTTGAAGCAGAACAAGACACAAACAAATGGATGCCATACCTCAAAGAATTGATGGGTGACACGATAACGGCCACGAAAGCAACTGTGGAAACTCGTCTAAAACAACGTGGCAATCTCGATCCGGTTTTGATGGTTGGCGAGAAAATCGTTTGGCCGCATTTGCCGGAGGCCGAAATTGATAATCATGCAAGGATTATCGCAGAAGCTTTTCTCCATCTTCCTTCAGATGAATTCTCCGCTCTTATTTCAAAGCACGATAGTTTATGCAGCTTTCCCGTAGGTCCAAGGGCACTACGATTCATGTCGGCTCGTCTCAAACGCGAGGCTGATTGGCTATTACAAAAGACGGAGCAACTTGAATATCTCGCTCAACACAAGGATTTATTACAGGATGAAGCAACAGGAGAACTGCGAAGTGTTGCAAAATGCCTGGACGCCAACCCCGATGCAACATATCAAGAAGCCGCAAAGCGGCTTACAGATTTGCTTGAGAAATAAAAGCGTGGACACGCTTCTGGCGCAGATCGCAAAAATCGGACGTGGCGGACGTGTAGGACGGGGCGGACACAGCGGGCGGGCGGACAGTTGGGGCAGCACAAACCCCGCGCAGATCGCGGAAATCGGACAGGGCTGTCGGATGTGGCGGCTAAGCAGAATATCGGGAATGTTGAAGGAGGCAAAACGATGAGCGCAACGATCACGGGCAAGAACAACGACAGGGCCTATGCCGGCGCCATGAAGCCGGTGGCGCAGGCGTTGCGGGAAATCGCATGGATCGCGGAGCTTTCCAAAGCCGACGCGCCGCCCGATGAGGCAGGACTCCGCCGGCTCATGAATAAGATGGCGCTGGGCGCGCGCAAAGCGCGCGCGTTGCTCGAAAACGCCCTCGCGGCTTCCGCGCGGTCCGAAAAAGCGCCCGGCCTTATCCCGGTCCACGGCGGCTACCGCAAGCTGAAGAGTTTTCAGGTGGCCGAAGTCGTCTATGACGGCACGACGATTTTCTGTGACAGGTTCATTAACAAGCGCTCGCGCACCCACGATCAGATGGTGCAGGGCGCGCGCAGCGGCCGACAGAACACGGCGGAAGGCAGCATGGCCTCGGCCACGTCGAAGAAGACCGAGATCAAGCTGACCAACGTGGCCAAGGCGAGTCTTGAAGAACTGCTCCTCGATTATCAGGATTTCCTGCGCCAGCGCCGTATGCGCCAATGGGATAAGAACGATCCGGAAGCCCTGGCGGTTCGCGGAAAATACCGCTCCTTCCCGGACAAATGGTTCGAGAACATCGTAATCACCCCGCGCGCAATTGTTGGCGGGGCTTCGGGCGATCCTGGAGAGTCGGACGGGGGAAATGGGTCGGACAAGTCAGACAAGTCGGACAGGTCTGACAGGTCCGAGAAATCGGACAAACACGAATCCCGCGAACAGGCCGCCGAATCG
>JAGYMT010000534.1 GCA_018400335.1 Kiritimatiellia bacterium
GCCCAGCCGCAGCACGTGCGCCTGTTCGAGCAGGGCGGCGGCAAAGCCCGCGCTGCCCCCGCCGATGACGGCGAGGTCCGCGCTATAGCGATTCCCCCGCTCGCTCATCACATAGGCTCGATCTGCTGGACGAGCGGCTGGACGGTTATATCGGGCAGCACCAGGTGGACGGGCGTGCGGCACACGTCCAGCACCAGTTGCCCCATATCCTCCGGCTGCATGGCCTTCCCGCGGACTTCGTCGGAATGGCTCTCGATGCAGGCGGCGGACGTGAAATCCGTGGCGCCCCAGTAAGGCGTGATGGTGGTCACCCGGATGTCCGCGGCGCGCAGCTCCGTGTAGAGGCAGTGTGAGAACTGGTTGAGTCCTGCCTTAGCCGCCGAATAAGGGCCCCAGCCGGGCCAGGCGTGGATGGCGCAGCCGCTCGAGATGTTGATAATGATGCCGCTCTTCCGCTCCCGCATGACTTTTGCCGCGCGGCGGCATCCGTAGAGCTGGCCGGTGAGGTTGAGCGCGATGATTTGTTCTATGGATTCATCGGTCTGCTCGGTCATAGGGGCGATCTTGATTCCGCCTCCGGCGTTGTTGACGAGGATATCCAGCTTGGAACGGGCGGCGAGCACCTCGGCGAACACGCGGTCCCAGTCCCTGGGGTTGGTGACGTCCGCCGTCACGGCGTGGACGTCCAGCTTTGCCGCCGCGGCTTCGAGCGCTTTCCCGTCGCGGCCGGTGATCCAGACCTCCGCGCCTTCTTTTCTGAGCGCGGCGGCGATTCCGTAGCCGTAGCCTTTCGATCCGCCTGTGACGATTGCAGTGTTGTTGTTCAGCGAATTTGTCATGATGTTCCTCCTTTTCCCTATAAACGTTCTGTCAAGAATCTTAATCTCCTAACGTCCTAACTGTCTTGTTTCCAGAGAGTTACGGCTGTTTTGCCGTTCTCCCCCTTTTTTGGGGGGTGTTTTCCCCCTCTTTTCTTTCCCTATTCTTTCCAAAAAACGATCCTATTGAAGCCGGTGCAAGCGTGTTCGGGTGTACTCACCAGAATGCGCTTGCACCGGAATGTCCGTGGTATGTCAAGATGTCCGGTTAAAATAACAAATGACTTGTCCGGTTTGTTTTGATTGTATTGTAAGTGTAATTATCGCACAGAGGAGTTATCAACAGACGTGACTCGACGAGAATGGGCCCTGAAAAGCTCGTCGGAGTCGAGTTGCGGCTGTTGGTAACTCCGTCCCCAGCATTATCACATGTTGTTTTCACGCGACCTTTCCTGTCTTATTTGGCTGTGTTAATTTCACCAGACAATTCACTTATTATTGACAATGCGCTTGTGCCGGAATTGCGAAGCAGATCGACCTGTGCTAAAGTGAGACTTTAGCTCCTTAATTTTCGTTTGTTCGACTAAATTTATCAAGCCAAAGGCATG
>JAGYMT010000535.1 GCA_018400335.1 Kiritimatiellia bacterium
CATAATGCGAATTCCTGGTGAAACTTGAGAAACGACTGCATATTCTGCAAGATCGTGGCCGGTGAGCTGCCGGCATGCAAGGTGTATGAGGACGAAGACACCTTGGCCTTCATGGACATCGGCCCAATTATCAAGGGGCATACCCTCGTCATCCCCAAGGAGCACTGGGCGGATATCCACGCCATACCGTCCGCGCTCCTGCAGAAGGTCGCGGTCTCGACGAAGACAATAGCGGCGGCACACGTGGCGGCGCTGAATTGCGACGGCGTCAACATCATCCAGGCGAACGGCGCCGCTGCCGGCCAGACCGTCTTACACCTGCATTTCCATGTGATCCCGCGGTTCAAGACCGACGGCCACTCATGGAACTGGCGCCCCCGCTCTTATACGGGACGGGACGAAATGGAAGGAATGGCGGAACTGATCCGAAAGCACACCGAAAAATGAAAAGAGTTGATTTCGAGGAAGCCGTGATCAGGATACTGAAGGACGATCCGCGCTACGCGCCCGACGCCTATCAGTTCGCGCGGGAGACCCTGGATTTCACCTACGCGCTGCTGACCAAACCCGTGCGCGGCGAGGAGCGCCACATAAGCGGACAGGAATTGCTTGAGGGCATGCGCAAGTATGCCCTGCAGGAATATGGCGCCGTGGCAATGACAGTTCTCAACTCCTGGGGCGTCTTCCGCTGCGAGGATTTTGGACAGCTTATTTTCAACATGGTCGAGAAGGGCTTTCTCAGGAAGACCGAGCAGGACTCGATTCACGACTTCGACGGCGGCTACGATTTTGAGTCTGCTTTCAGAAAGCCCTTCCTTCCGGAAAACAAACTGGCCCAGGCCGCGGAGACGGCTGACCGACGGCGGGAGTGAGTTCGTTACCGCCGGCTGCCCGGCGCGCATACGCGCAAGGAGCGCTGTGATGGTTACCCTCAGAGTGGAAAACAGGGAATGGTACAGTCGTGGATACCTTCCCCATCGAGATCGCGCTCTGCTCCAACAAGCCATCACATACCGTTTGGCGGACAGCTTGCCGGCGGATGCGCTCGAAAGAATCGAGCGCGAACTCTCCCATACGGACGAAAACAACCGGGAGAGCGAACGCAGACGGAGACTTGAGGACTGGCTGGACGCCGGAATGGGTTCCTGCATTCTGCGCAAACCCGAGGCCGCCGAATGCGTGATCGCCACATGGAAACGGTTTGATGGCGTTCGCTACGATCTTCTTGCATGGGTGGTCATGCCAAACCATGTCCACGTTCTGATTCGGGTTTATGAAGGCTTCCAGCTTGGACGGATTGTTCAATCATGGAAAAGCTACACCGGCAGACGCCTCGGCGCCTTACGCGCATATCCCGGGACCCCTGGGACCCCTGGG
>JAGYMT010000536.1 GCA_018400335.1 Kiritimatiellia bacterium
CGGGCATGCTGAGCTCCGAGCTTTTCAGCGTGGTCGTGTGCATGACCTTTTTAGCCGCGCTTGCGGCCCCGCCGGCGCTCGTTGCAGCATTCCGTCATCCGGCGGAGGGGCTGAGGCATCCGAGGCAGGATACGCGCGAGCTTCTGTTGCGTTATTCCTTCCCGACCCGGGAAGCCGCGGCCATGCTGATGGAGAGGTTGAGCGCGGCCTTTGATGCGGAGGGGTTCTACGTGCACACGCTCGATGCGAGGGAGCATTCATATCAGGTGCGCAAGGATGATGTCGTGATCGGGTTCCGCCAGCAGGAGCGGGAAATCGTGTTCGTATGTGACGAGTCTCAGCAGACCTTCGTGAAAACAGCGGTTCTTGAAGTTCTAACAGACATGGAACTCCTCCTGAATGCCCTGCGGAAGCCGCTGGATCCCACGCTGGTCGCGCTTGGATTCAGCTCAAACGGAGCCGTTCCAGCCCGCGGCCGCATGGACCCGGCCGCCTATCTCGATCGTCGCCTGCTGTTTCCGGAGATGTCTGCTTCCTCCAGGGATGATGCCATTGCTTTTCTTGTTGACCGGCTGGCGGAACTCGGTCTGGTACGCGATCGCGCACAGGCGCTGGATGACGTTCTCCAGCGCGAGCGGGTGATGTCCACCGGCATGCAGGATGGCATTGCCATTCCGCACGCGCGCAGCGACAGCGTGGAGAAGCTGGTGTGCGCCGTAGGTCTTTGCCGCGACGGGATTGATTTTGCCGCCTTGGACGGCCAGCCTTCCCGCATCGTGCTCCTCACGCTTGCGCCCCGTGGCGGATCCGCGCCGCACATGCAATTTATCGCCTCAATAGCCAACGCTCTGAATGCCCAGGGCCGGGCGATGCTGCTTGCCTGCCGTGATTCGGCGTCCATGTTCGCTGTCCTGACCGGCGCGCGCCGTGAAACAGCAGCCGCTCCTGCCGCAGCGCCGGGGCAGGCGTCCCTTGCCATGTGGCTGAAGCGTCCACTCGTCACGGTCAACCTCCATGCGCCGACCAAGTCGGGAGTTATTGATGAGTTGCTCGCCCTGCTCTCTGCGCACGTGCAATTGCGGGATATCACTGCGGTGCGCCAAGCGATCCTGGAGCGGGAGGAACAGATGTCCACCGGAATGCAGAACGGGGTTGCAATACCGCACGCCAGAACGGACCAGGTGGACGAGCTGGTGTGCGCCATGGGGCTCCATACAACGGGTCTTGATTTCGGCGCGCTCGATGGAAAACCATCTCATATTTTCGTTCTGACGCTCTCCCCTTCGAGCGGAGCGGGACAGCATATTCAGTTCATGGCAGTCGCATGCCGCTTCCTGGACGCCGAGGGACGTGAGCGCCTGCTTCAGTGCGG
>JAGYMT010000537.1 GCA_018400335.1 Kiritimatiellia bacterium
AAAAAGATTTTTAATATTTTTCCCAATAAGTGAGGAGGTCTTGTTTTATCGAATTGTCACGATGATTCACTCGTAGCGCAACGCGTCTATCGGGTTCATGACGGCCGCCTTGCGGGCTGGCCATATTCCGAACACCACTCCCACGAGAACTGAGAAGCCGCAGGAGACGATAATTGACTCGGGAGTTATGGCCACCGTCCACTCCGCAAATTTCGATATGGCGAAGCTGATGCCCGAGCCGAGCAAGATGCCTGCCACCCCGCCGGCAAGACTTATCACCAGCGCCTCCGTGAGAAACTGGGCCAGTATATCGCGCCTCCGCGCTCCGACAGCCTTCCTGATGCCGATTTCGCGGGTTCGCTCCGTAACCGACACGAGCATGATGTTCATGATCCCTATTCCTCCGACCAGCAGCGATATGGCGGCAATTGAGAACAGAAGCCATGCCATCGTCCTGCTCGTGGAAGTGAGAGTCTCAAGAATTTCGGCCATGTTGCGTATGGAGAACGATTCTTCTTTGGCCGGCGGCAGCCGGTGATTGCGGATTATGACCTTCTTGATCCCCTCCTGAGCGGCGTCCATTGCCGACGCGCTGACCGCCTCCACTTCCAAAGAATCAACATAATCCCTTCCGAGCAGCCGGTACATGGCGGTGGTGACCGGTATCACTATCAGGTCATCCCGGTCGCGCCAGCCGCTCGCTCCCTTCTCGGGCAGAACACCGACCACCCGGAATATCACCCTGTTGATCTTGATGTATTCCCCGAGCGGATTCGAGCTTCCGAACAGCTCACGAACCAGAGTCATTCCTATCACCGCGACACGCGCTCTCATCTTGACGTCATCGCCGGTGAAGAATCTCCCCGCTGCGGGGTGGCTGTTCTGTATGTCCTCGTATTCCGGTGTTGTGCCCACAATCTGCGTGTTCCAGTTTTTGTTGCCGAACACCACCTGTCCGCGGCCCGAGACCGTGGCGCTCACAAATCTGGCCTGGGGCACCTCTTCCCTGATAGACTCGGCGTCCCGCAGCGTGAAGCGCGTGACCGATCCGGCCTGGAGCGCCACGCCGGCAGTCCTCTGCGCACCGGGCCTGACCACGAGAAGGTTCGATCCGAGCGAGGAGAGCTGCTGCTCGATCGAGCGGCGCGCGCCCGTTCCAATCGCCATCATGGCGATAACAGCCGCAACGCCAATGAGAATGCCGAGTGTTGACAGGAAGGTGCGGACCTTGTTCGCGGTCAGAGCGCGCCACGCGTGTTTGAAATGGCTTGGAATCTCCGCAATCAGAGGCGTGGACCGCTCGGCGGGCATTGCGTTCGCGTTGGATGCGATGGCGGGGAATGCGGAGATGATTCCGGCAAATGGATCGGT
>JAGYMT010000538.1 GCA_018400335.1 Kiritimatiellia bacterium
CGCGCCCGACGGCGGCTCCGTCGGCCTGCACGACGGCGGCGTGTGGCAGCCGGGCAAGGGGCTGGGCGGAATAATCGAAAAGCGCGGCGCCTTTCTGAAGGATGCGGGGCTCAGCGGACCGGAATGGGACACGGAAGCCCGTCCTTCGCGCTTCTTCCCCTCAGCCGGCCAGGTGTTCCTCCGCAGCGGCTGGAGCGCGGATTCGACAAATCTCACGTTCGATGCCACCCGCTGGGGCGGCGGACACTGCCACCTTTCCAGGAACAGCATATCCTTGTATGACAAGGGACGGATGCTTCTCTGCGACCCCGGCATTTTCAGCTATGAGATGACTGACCCCTTCGGGCCTTACGGAAAATCAACTCCCGCCCACAACACGGTGAACTTCGCGGGCATGAGCCAGTGCGAGGCGGATCCCTTCAACACGCGCGTCGAGATCATGGACCGCGCCGCCATCGTCAGCTCCACCTACGGCGGCGGATACTATCCCGGCCTGTACGGCTGGGGCTGGAACGAGGGCAAGTGCCCTGGAGTCTTTGGAATGCACAACCGCGCCCTGCTCTGGCTGCCCGGCCGGTGGGCGCTCGTGATTGACTCGCTGGCTCTTGACGCCGGCCAGCGGCACGCCGCGCACTGGCAGCTTCCTGCCGGCCCGCACGGACTGGATGCGGCGAAGCTGCGCGCATGGAGCGCCGGAGAAGGACACAACATTCTCATCCAGCTCCTTCACTCGAGCGATCCCATGAGCTGCGCAGTGAGAGAGGGCGCATACCTTCCGCTGCGCGGCTGGCTGCCATCCGGCAAGACCGGAAAATACGTGCCCGCGCCGCAGGTCTCGTTCGAAGGCGCGGGCGGCGGCTGGTCCCGCTCCGCCTTCGCGACACTGCTTCTGCCGTTCGACGGCACTGAGCCGCCTCCTGTCGAGTGCGCTTTCTCCGCCTCGACGACCGGCAGCGCGTGGACGCTCCGGCTGGCGTGGCCGGATGGCGGCGAGGACCTGATCGCCTTCACGCCATGGCTGGAGGAACAGGTCGGATCGGCAGGCCGTCTGGAATCCGACGCCGCGCTTGCCGCGGTCACGCTCCGGGACGGCAAGCCCACCGGCGTGATCATCAGGGACGGCATGTTCTGCTCGCTGGACGGCCGCCGGCTCATTGAGAAGGAATCCGCGGGGACGTACCACATCCCCGTTTGAGGCGATTTTCACGGAGTGATGCACGACTGTGTTTCTTCAGCGCGCATTGAACGCTGCAAATCCCGAACGAGGAAACTTGACGCAACAAATCAGCCGTCCTGTCTTTATCTTGTTGGCCCTTCTGGGTTTTCCGGGTGATTTTTTTCATGGT
>JAGYMT010000539.1 GCA_018400335.1 Kiritimatiellia bacterium
CAAGCCAAAGGCATGATGAGTTGAACAATTAATTTCGACGTTTATAACATGTTCTTAGTCAATGTGCATGCCATGGCGAATGCCGTGGTATTCAGTGTTCAGCGTTCAGCGTTCAGGAAATGCCAATGCGCTTTCCGGCCTGCCGCAGGTCCGCCCCCTCCACAGGCGGGCAAGCGTGGAGGAAACACTGAACTCTGAACACTTTCAACGAAGTTGGATAGCGATCGAGTCATCGGCTTATCATGACCAGCGCCATTATTGTTGCAGGGCTTGGCAACCCGGGAAAGGCGTATGAGAATACGCCGCATAACGCCGGGTTCAAGGTCGTTGACGAGCTTGCGGACCGGTGGGGATGCCGCCTGAGGCGCAGTTTGAGCTTGAGCGCAGGCGTCGCCCGGACCGTTGTGGACGGCAGAAAGGTGCTGCTGCTGAAGCCGGCGACTTACATGAACAACAGCGGCGTGGCGGTTGCAGCGGCGTTGCGCAAGAGCGGTGGATCGGTTTCAGAGCTGGTGGTGATCGTGGATGATGCGGACCTCGACGCGGGGAGGCTGAGGATCAAGCGATCGGGGAGCGACGGCGGACATAACGGGTTAAAGTCCATCATCGCCCATGTGGGCAGCAGCGATTTCGTGCGCGTGCGCATCGGAATCGGCCGCGACATCGGGCGGGCTGATCTCGCTGAGCACGTGCTCAGCCCGCTTGGCGCCAGGGAGCGTGTGGATTTGAAATCAACGGTGGCCAGGGCCGCGGACGCGGTTCTGATGATCATGGAACAAGGCGCGGAGACGGCTATGAACGCCTTCAACGCGCGAGGAGACAGGAGGGACGGTTGAGAACATACGAAACTGTGTTTATCTTCAATGCATCATTGGATGACGATGCACTGGCAAAGGCAATCGAGGCGGTTCGCGCGGAAGCCTCCAATCTCGGGGGCAAGGTATCGAGCGTGACGCGCATGGGCAAAAATTCGTTCGCCCGCACGTTAAAGAAAAAGGAGTCCGGCGTTTTCGCCCTCATGGCATTCGAGATGGACCCCGCGAATGTAAAGGCGCTTGGCGAACGCTATAAGCTTAACGAAAGCATCCTGCGCTTTCATATCGTCGCGGCGAAACCCGGACAGCTGGCGGAAGGCGCGAAACAGGAACAGGACGAAGCGAAAATCTAGCCAACTTCGTTGAAAGTGTTCAGTGTTCAGTGTTCAGGACGGAAGGCACAATGGCATTTCCTGAACGCTGAACCCCTGAACACTGAACACGTTGGCAATGAACGTCTTAACATTATGTTGCTTAAAATTGTTGGAGTCGTTCAGTTAAACATTTCGCGAAT
>JAGYMT010000054.1 GCA_018400335.1 Kiritimatiellia bacterium
CGAGGTTGCCCCGAAGTCACCCTACATGCCTTCCGGGATGCCGATCAGCAGCTCATCCGGCCGTCATAATTAGAATTGCTGAGTCCACACTGGACTCAGACCTCCTTCAACTCCAATATCCGGTCAACCCGGAATACGCGATCTTCCCCGCGCTCGTGGCAATAACCGGAAACGCCGAGAAAAGTCTTGCCGTTATAGATCATCGGTCCGACCTCCTCGGGCTCAAACCTGCGTCTTGACTTCACATCGCTCGCCTTCAGGTAGACAATTTCCATTTGCCCCTTTTTCTCAATCACGGAGGCTATGAGCTTCACCTTATCCTCCGTGGAAATCTTCTCCGCGGACCGGGCATACTGGAAGCTGGTGAGGTATTTCGGCACGCGCCAGTCGGTGATTATGTGCCGTTTCTCGATTCGCTTTTTCAGGATGAGCCCTTCGAGACCGGTGCAGCGGCTGAGCGCAACGTAGACCTGGCCCGCGGCAAAGGCGCCGGTGACGTCCACTATCAGCCTGGGAAAGGTCTTGCCCTGGCTCTTGTGAATGGTCAGCGCCCAGGCCAGCCGAACGGGGAACTGCGTGAAGCTTCCGATGGTTTCGGTGTTGATTGATTTCGTGCTGTCATCGTAGATGTACCTGTTCAGGTTCCACTTATACGGTTCGACATGGGCAATCCCGCCGTCCATTGTCCGAACCTCGATTATTCCGGCGTCGGGGTCTATATCGTTCACGATTCCCATGGTCCCGTTGACCCACTGGCCTTCGGAATCGTTGTTGAGAAACATCACCTGCGCGCCCGGCTTGACGTTCAGCACATCGCTGCCTGGCATGTCGTTCTTCTTCAAGTCTCCATCAATGACAGCTCGGAAGACGTGTCCGCGCCCGGGCAGCCTGTTCAAGAATGATTCATTTATCTGCTGTGCCGTCGAGTTCCGCGACGTGAGCGTCACGTAAAACTCATCGGGATCGGGAATGAAGTCGGGATCGAAGCGCTTGTTCAGTTCGTGAACCAGGCGGTCGTCCAGGGTGTTGTTCCTGATGCCGTTCAGGATTTCGATGCACAAATCGTCGTGCTGACGGTAGATGGTCTCTAGCTCGATCAGCTCCAGCCTGGTGTTCTTCATCACGTTGGCTGAATAGAAATAGGATGTCTCATACTTGTCCGTGAACGCCATCCGTTCCGAGCTCTTCACCACCGGCGGCAGCTGGTACAGGTCTCCGAAGAAGGCGACCTGCTTGCCCCCGAACGGTTTTTTCGACTTCGTGCACAGCCGCATGGCCTTGTCAATGCAGTCCAGAAGGTCGGCCCTGACCATGGAAATCTCGTCAATGATCAGAATATCGAGCTCTTTGATCAGCTTGCCGAGGCCGGCGGGGAACTTGCTCCTGACCTTGTCGTAGGTGATGTCGGTTCCGAACCGGAAGAAGGAATGGATGGTCTGACCGCGCACATTCAGGGCGGCCACGCCGGTGGGCGCGAGGACGACGTTGCGCTTGTTCGTGTTGGACCTGAAGTAATCGAGGAGCGTGGTCTTCCCCGTGCCGGCCTTGCCGGTGACGAAGACGTTGCTGTCGGTTTCCTCCAGAAGATCAAGCGCCGCCTTGAATTGCGGATTGAAATCAATTTCGCTTTGGGCCATGATAAAATTTCCGCAAGACCATACTTCTATTTATCTCCCGCAGAGGCGCGGAGGCGCAGAGATCGAAATGATTCAATCTTGTCATCTTATTCATAAGCGCTTTATACCTCTGCGCCTCTGCGGGAGATGATTTCCATTTCCTGTGAGATGGTAGAGATATTTGTTTGAAAAGCAACTATCTTCCCGCTGGTTGAAGGCCGTCCGCGCCCCAGTTCTCGCCGTAGAAGATGATGGCGCCGTCCATTCCCCTGGCGAACCAGAGACCGTCGTTGTAGACGACGAGATCGGCGATCCCGTCCCCGTTGTAATCGCCGGATACTGCCGTGAACCCGGGTCCGCCCCAGCGTTCGCCCCAGAGCAGCAGTGTTCCGTCAACTCCAAGTATGAACCAGCTTCCGCTCGCCTCGTGGTAGACGGCGAGGTCAGTCGTACCGTCCCCGTCGTAATCGCCCGGAACGGGAGTGAATTCGTCGCCGCCCCACGAAAGTCCCGCGAGCAGGATCTCTTCGCCTTCGGCCGTCATGATGTGCCAGTAACCGTCCATGTAGACCGCGAGATCCGTGCGCCCGCTCTTGTTGTAGTCGCCCGCCGCCGGCTTGAACCCCGGCCCGCCCCACTGCCGGCCCCAGATTAGAAGGAGCCCGGCCACCGTTCTGCTGTACCAGTATCCGGTGGCTTCATGATAAACCGTAAGATCGGTTATCCCGTCCCCGTCATAGTCGCCCGTGACGGGACTGAACTCGGCGCCCCCGAAAGCTTCTCCGTTGATTATGGGGGTTCCGTCAAGCGCCTGTGCGTACCAGTATCCATTATAATATACGGCGAAGTCCGCGCGGCCATCCCCGTCGTAGTCGCCTGGGACCGGTTCGAACCCGGGTCCGCCGAATGCAGCGTCCCACGCGATCACGCCTGATGTCGGCGACCACACATACCAGCGGCCGGTCAGCGGATCATACACCGCGAGGTCCGAAAAACCTTCCCCTCCGAAGTCCGACTGGGTCTGGCCGACGATATACTCGCCCGTGAAAGTTGTAGTCTCGTTGTCCTTCACATCCATTGTGCGGGTGGCGGGCCTGCGGAAGCCGGGCATATATCCAAAGGAAACGGTGTAAGAACCCGTTGGCGCCGCGGCGAGGGCGAGGCTGCCCGTTCCGTTCACGGCGCCGGTGTAGTCATCCGGTCCGCTGAGCGACCACTCGCCGTCCTCCCTGTTGAGGTTTATGGCAAGGCCGCCGTGGCCGGGAAGCCAGCCCGTGACCTGGATCGTGTTGGTGACCGCCGGCGCCGCGTTCCAGTTATTGTCCCCGGCCTGGCCGGCAACGACGTTCACCGAGCCGGTTCCCGTGAACGTTAGAATCGAGCCGCGCGAGATCACGCCCGGGGGCGACGCGGTGAAGACCACCTCAAGCCCCGATGACGCCGTTGCCGACAGGGAGACGGATGCTCTCACATCCTGATCGTCTATTGCCGGGAAGCTTATTGACTGGTCGGCCTTGTTCACGGTGAGCGTCACTATTATGGCCTTCGGACTGTTGAGCGCGTTTGTCGAGGTTAGAATGTTGGTTGCAATATAGAGCCCGGCATCGAGTCCGCCCGCATTTGCCGTCATGGCAACTTGCTGTGTCGTGCCGCTGACAATGGCGCCCGCGGCCGGCTGAATGTTCAGCCAGCCTGTTCCGCCGGGGGAATAGGTTGTGTCGCTGGAGTAGCTGAAATCTATCGGATTCGCGCTCCACATGGAGAAGGCGCCCGGCGCGGGGTTCGGTCCTGCGTAGTTTGCGGCAAAAGTCAGAGACGTGACGTTCAGCCCGATGGAACCGCGGGGCAGGGGCTGATTCGTGCCGAGGTGCGCCATGAACACCATGTTTCCGAAATTGGTCGGCGATTCGGAATATTGAGGGCGATCCTGGTATTCCTCGCTGTAGTACCAGCGGTTCGAGTAGGCGTAGTCCGATGCTTCCTTGAACGAAACGTAGCCGTCGAAATTCACGTCCGCGCCGGCGCAGACCTCGCCGTCCACCCACGGCATGGTGTCAGAGCCGGGAAAATAGCCGCGCACGGCAGCCGTCCAATAGTAGACGTACTGGTCGTAGTAGGGCATTGTGTCGCCGGCCCATGAGACGTCGTCGAAAGGAGCGGCGGTCGCGATCACGCGGTTGGACTGATTGAGGTCGTCAATGAATCCGCCGCTGTGGCACTGTTCCATTATGAACATAATCGGGCAAGGAAGATTGGTAGTCATCGCCTTGAGATCGTAGTCATGCAGCTCCTCCATGTTCCAAAGGTTGATGTAGACCTGCGAGCCCGAAGCCTGGCTCCCGTGGTCGGTGGTGAATACAACGAGCTGATCGTTCGTGGTCAGGATGGCGGCAAGCTGGCTGAACACGTTGGAAATGTTGGCGAGGGTTGCGGCGGCATAAGTGTCCTCCAGCCCGTCGCCATCGAAATCAGCTTCCGGGCGGGCTTCCAGTCCGGTCGCGGTCAGGAAGAGCGGGCGCCGGTCATCTGGCCGTATGTGCGCCGCGAAATTCAGCGCCGCGCCGGTGTGCTGAAAGGAGAGCGCGCACGCAGCGTTGTCCGGGCTGCCATGGAAGACCATGTTCGTGATCTCAGTCGGCTCGTAAGCCGTAATCGTGTGTTTTGAGAGGAGTTCGATTGTCGCGGATTGCATATCCTGCCGGAGCGCTTCATCAATCGGCTGCGATTCGCCCTCCGTTTCTGCCGCTATTATGGCCTGTGACCATTCGGGCAGGGCCTCGGGAAAAGAGGATGCCAGCGCGGCGAAGGGGAAAAACAAAAAAGCCGTCAGCAGGAAAATCGCGGCGGCGGCGAACGGATTATGACGATTAGTGATCATGCAGAGTGCTTTGTGCCTTCTTCCTTCAGTTTGCCGTCAACTTCGAATGTTCTCGTCTCCTCGATCATCGCGCGGATATTGTCAATCGGTGTATCCTGCGGGAGATCGCAACCGGAGCTGATAACGAGGTTCGGTATGTCCCGCGTCTTATCCAGGAATTCGCGGGTCACCTGCCGGACCTGTTCGGGCGTTTGGTTTCGCAGCACCCTCACGGGATCAATATTGCCTATCAGCGTGCAGCCCTTTCTTATCTTCGGGACGATCGCGTTGAAATCCACCATTGAGTCGAGGCTAAGTCCGTCAACCCCCGTCCGGCTCATTGCGTGAACGAGGTGGCTGGTGTCGCCGCAGATGTGGAGGACCGTTATGCCGTTGAGCTGTCCCACTATTTTCGAGATGTGCGAACCGGAAAATTCATTGAACTGGTCCGGGGACAGCATCACGGCGGTCGGCTCGAGTATTGCAATCAGATCGGCGCCGCTATCGAACAGCGCCGAGGCGTAGCGATGTATCACGCGTGTGCTGAAATCGAGAACGTCGTGCACCAGGTCCGGATTCTCGATTGTCGCCATGGCGGTATCTGAAGCGCCCATCAGCAGGCCGGCCAGAGTGAACGGTCCTATGCAATACGCGCATTTCATGCAGGTGAAGTTTTTCGCCATCCATTCCATGGTTTTCAGGTACATTAGAATGCGCGCATCCTTGAGGATGTCGAGCGACATGAACTGCGTGAGATCCTCGGACGTTTTGACCATATGCTGCTCAACGGTTGGCGAATCCTCCAGCCCGTAGCGGACGGGCACGCCCAGCGCGCCGGCCTCGACCGACAAATCCATCATGAAGAAAATGCCGTCCGGCTCAAGCGTATTCATCAGCTCGAACAGAGACCAGCAGTGAACGCCCCAATTGAAGGCATTCTGCTTCAAGGTGGTTTGTGTCAGCTTCGAGCCTGGATAACCCATCAACGGTATGCAGAGGCGCCTCTTCGTCTGCAGCACCAATCGTTCAAGTCTGCCCATGGGCGTGTTCTCCTGTTGAATCAATATGTAAAGCAAGCCTCTGTCGGCAAATTGACAGAAAACTCACTTACTCTGCACGCGGACCTCGCCGAGATATTTCGTGCGCAATGTCGCTGTTTCTCCGTCGAAATCGAACTTCACATCGGGTTGAGTTTCGCCCTTGTAGGGGAAGAGCAGTGTGGCGATGCGAATGGGCAGTGCGCCCTTTCTGGTCTGCGAGAAAGCGGGGGCGGGCTCGATCTTGTTGTAACCATCGGAATACCAGCCGCCGCGCGGATTCTCCTGCCCTTCTTCAATGTGCGTGTCGGTTACGTCTCCGGCGCCGACCGGCCACAGCAGCAGGTTGGCGTCGGAGTTTTCTGTTCGCACGCGCGTTCCATCGAGCACAACCTTGCCGGGCGCGAACTGGAATCGGGATTCGATTGAATGATCTCCGTCGCCGGTGAGCGTGTCGAAGATCACCCAGCAGCGCTCGCGGACAAAAACTATTTCGCGGCGGTGGACGACCTTGATGGCGTTATTCTTGCCATAGCCGAAGTCGTAAGTTCCCGCCGCGCGGACCTCCTCGTCGCTTGCCGACCATTCGATGTCCAGTGGCGCCTTGGCTATCCAAGTGTTCGGATGCGCGCGACTGTTCTGGCCCTCGCCGTCCACCATGATGGTAGAGTGCGCGCGGGTGGTTATCAGGTATGGATAGAACGAGCGCGCGGACCAGTCGTAAAGATGCCGGCCGGGATCAACGAGGAAATTGTGTCCGTAGGCGAACAGCCAGAACCCCAGTTTATCCTCATGCTGATGTCCGCGTCCGAACGGACCGGCATCGAAGGCGAGATAGAGGTCGCCCTTGTCCGGACGCTGCCGCAGGAAGGCGACTCCGGCGTAAGGAAAAAATTCCGGTCCAAGCTCGCTCTCCGGCCGAAGGAAATTGCCGAGTCCCGCGCTATCAAGCAAGCGGCGAAGATCGGGCACGGACCCGGGATCGGAGTCGTTGAAAGCAAGTTGTTTGCTGCCATCGGGAACGACGGCTTGTTGAGTGTATTGGACCATTTTCCGCAATGTTTCGAGCGTCGCGGGCGTCAGATCGGAACCGAGCGACCGCAATGAACGAGCGGCGCTGAGCAGATTGTTGATCACGACCCTGTGGTAATGCGGCGTAAGCTCGTCCTGGACTCCATCCGGAAGCACCTGCTCGGCGATCTGGACATCCATGGTAGTCCGGCAGTACTCGATCCAGCGATCGGCATCCTTGAACACCGGCAGCGCTTCGAGAGTGGCGAGCATGCCCATGCAGCCGATCGTCGGCCAGTTGCCGCTGTGTCCGTTCGTCACAATCTCAAGATATGCGAGGTGGTCGTGCAGCGATTTCAGGATGCGCAGCAGCTCCAGAGGTTCTACCTGACCGTAAGCGGCCAGGGTTTTGACCGTTCGGCTCCATGCCGCGGCGTGTATGGTGAGATTGAGATAGGCCCCGAAGGCGTATTTTTCGATGTTGAAGGATCGTCCGAAATCGCATTTTGCGATCCAGTCAAGGATCAGTTCCTTTGCTTTGCGCGCATAGCGGACATCCCCTGTTGCCTCGTACGCCGTCGTGAGCGGTCCCAGGTAAGAAAACCGGTGCAGATCGTGGCCCCAGTGCCAGGTGCCCGGGTTGAATTCCCAGTCAATATCCTCGGCGAGCTGATGCTTTTCGCCGTAGAAATTGAAACGGTTCTCCAGCGCGTCGTTCGCCGCTTCATCCGCTGCGGCGTCCAGCTCCGGCTTCTTGGAGGGCGGTTCGGAGCGGCAGGCTGCCAGCAGGGTGTCGAGAGCGCGGGACAGAGTGACCAATCACTGGCTACAAAACACATCGGTACACAAAGCCGTTTTCCTGATGTGAACGCTTCACACCCCTCATACAATGCAATCTGCAATGCAGTCGACAGAGGTATTATGTCAGCCGAAATGAATGGGGAATTCGGTCTGCAGAAGGATGTCTCAGGACCGGAAGCTCTGCTTGTAATCAGAAACCTCCAGGAATTAAATAAAATAGAATAAGGATTTTATTAATAGATCGGTAGGAATAACAAAGGGCCACTCAGTGTCAAACTGCGGTGGCCTTTTTTGATTGATTGAAGTCTTTATCGTTTTACAGGGATCTTCTAAAAAGTCTTTTCATAACCTGCCCTGATTTTCATAACGGGAGCAACTCTGTAAAGATCATGTCCTCCGAAACTTGCTTCTGGCTCATTACCTACGGTCTCGTCTATGTCAACAAACACTCTGTTCCCTCCTCTTCCAATTTTAATACGAAGATAGAGTGCTGCAAACTGAAAAGATTCCATTATAACAGAAGATTCATCTCCATCATACGAATTTTGACTAATAAGCTCATCGGAAGTGTACCAGAAACCAACACCGAAACCGGGAGCAATTGTGATAAAGTCAGATATATGCCACCTCTCAAGATACCAGATTATCCCGGAACCGACTGTGAAGGTAAAAGTTGGAAAGGGAGTTCGACCATACATCGTATTATCTCCAGCAGCAAAAGCCATTTCCAGGTTTAGTCGGCTTTTTTTAAATTTCAAGCCTGGCGCCAATGTAAAACCATAAGACTGTATGGTATTGGTAAATTCAGAAACATGATACCATCCCTGAAAATGAACCGTACCTGGATAACGGATTTGAT
>JAGYMT010000540.1 GCA_018400335.1 Kiritimatiellia bacterium
GAAATCATTTTAAGAATGGCATCGGAATGACTCGCGCAGAGACGCAGAGGCGCAGAGATCGAGACGGTTCAATTTCATTTTAGTTTTTATAGTCGGCTTTCTTCTCTTGCACCGCCAGCGGCGACTCGCGTTTCCCTTGGATTGTTTCGCTCACTGCCACAAGCGTGCCATCCGCTTCCGGCTCGAGTTGGGCGTTCGCATTGAGGAGCTCGATGCCGTAGACTCTTCCATCGGGAGTCATATCAACGTTCAATTCATCGCTGACGCGTATTGTGTTCACTAGCTCCGTCTTCTCATGAAGTTTTATGTAGGCGATATTGAGCTTTGGATCGTATGTCAGTTTCATGGTTATTTTCCCTCTGTGCTGACTCGTATGTATCCGATCGCTTTCATTTTTCCGCTCCAAATCCGATCTCTTTACGTTTGGGCTCCGACGGTGCGATAAGCTGCCGGATGGCATCGAAGACGGCTTTGAAGTTCTTGTCGTATTTCTTTTCCATAGCGTCGACCTTGCGGGCAAGCTCCACATGAGAGACAAGCATCTTTTTCATGCGGACGAAGGCTCTCATGATCTCGATGTTGACCTGGATCGCGCGCCGACTATTGATGACGCTTGAGAGCATGGCCACGCCCTGCTCGGTGAAGACATATGGCAACGAGCGCCGACGGCCTCCGTGGCCGCTTGAAATGCCAAATTGGCATTTCAAGATATCAGCCTCTTCTTGAGTGATCTGAAGCATAAAGTCTTCCGGGAAGCGGTTAATGTGACGTTTTACCGCACGGTTCATCTGTCCAGTGTGCACACCGTAGAGTTCGGCCAGATCTGAATCGAGCATGACCTTCTGGTCGCGGATTTCGTAGATAAGGGAGTCTATTGCAGGCTTTTTCACTACGGAAGCCGTCTTGGCCATTTATTTCTCCTAACACTTCTCTTGTTGTTCAGATACTCGATACAGGCGTTCGTATCCAGAAGATACTTCATCGCAGTTCCTTCCGCTGCTCATAGTCCCCTTGCGGCGGCCGTCGGATCGGGTCCGAAGTCATACAACCAGCCGTGCGTTCAATGAAACTCTTCGGCCATGAACGCGGCTTTGCACTTCTATTTTTGTCCAATGACTGCACCACTACCACGACTTCCACGTTTTGTTCACGCATACCCGTTCGCAAATGCAGATCAAGGCTTCCGTCCTTGCCGGTTTGGGATTTTAACGTCATGGTGTTCATGTTTTGCGCCTTTGGTAATATGCTTATCACAATAGTGTTCAGTGCCTCAAACTCTGAAAACCGCGACAAATAACAACAAAATGGTGACATCTATTTCTCGCTG
>JAGYMT010000541.1 GCA_018400335.1 Kiritimatiellia bacterium
AGAAAATCGTGAAAGTCCGTGTCTGGAACCGGCAAAAAAAGATAGTTGATCGCGAATTGTTCCCCTATAGTTTTTTTCGTCGCACATGCTATCATAATCAACTCCTTACTTATTGTTAATAGTTGAACGATAGCATGTTGCGATATATTTTGTCAAGCTGTTTTTTTATGTTTTAAAACTTTTTTGTGACTTTTTGTGACTTTTCGTGGCTATTAAATGCCTTTTCGAATAAGCTCTAACTGGGTCGGTGCCTCTGGCCGCGACTCCGGCCGTGACTCTACCCCTTCCGCCTTTTGTTGCCGGCCGGAGTTCTTCGCTACTTTCTGGAAAGTTACAACAAGGCCGCCTGTTGATTCACTGAATTTTTCCATAAGTTTCCGTTATCATAGCGATTTCCCGCGCAAATAAAGATTTTTTAGTGGCTACTCAGACATCGGACCGTGTCGGCAATCCAAGAGCGGCGTGCTCGGAGAGCCCGCCCTACCTTTTTCGCAACCTAAGAGCGGCGTGCTCGGAGAGCCCGCCCTACCTGAGTAGTTACGTTTTAAGACTTAAGAACAATCTCGAAACCCTGCCGGTAAGTTCCCGGTTTGATAATATACTCCGGCAGGGTGTCCGGTCCGCAACTGTGCGTACCAAGTCCGCGGTGAACGGCGTCAACGAGAACAGTTGTCTCCGGCCGCGGTGCAACTTCATTGGGATGCAGCGCCCTTGTCAAATCCCCGGGCGTGAAGTGAAGCGCCGAGAAGTTGAACGGCCTGCCCGCAGCCCGCACGAGCAGGCGGCGTCGCTCCTTCGCTTCAAGACTGAACCAGCGAACGTCTTCCTTGTTGCCGTTCTCCTGGGGAACTATATACGGGAAATACTGATCGGACACCAGTCCTTGATAGAGGCCGACCGGGTAGCCGCTTTTGCGGTCCGGATAGCTCTCCAGCGGGCCGCGCCCGAACCATGACAGGCGTTCGAACCCGGGCGCGACATCAAAACGCACTCCCAGCCTCGGCACATCCGGCATATCCCCGGCAAACGAGTAAGTATTACTGAAGCGGATAATGCCTTCCGGCCTGACTTCGGCAATCATGCGGACATCGAAATGTCCCTTGCGGCAGAGATGGCGCTCCTTCACATCCAGCTTAATCCCGCCCGATGATTTGGCGACGGCCACGGAAACAGTCTCGCGTTTCAGACGGTCGTAGCCGGCCTCCTGCCATTTCCCAAGCGTCCGCCATTTATTGCCCTGAGGCATTCCCTTTATGCCGTCGTTATCAATTGGCGCGCGCC
>JAGYMT010000542.1 GCA_018400335.1 Kiritimatiellia bacterium
CAGGTGCCGGCCGAAATTGCAGGCGCACAGGTCTCCAGCCTTGATCAGTTCGTCCTTACGGGTTTCCAGCTCCTTCGTGATCTTCTCGATGTTCTGAATGAGCTGGTCTTCGTCACCGTCTACAACCAACTGGTACTCTTCTTCGGCCGGAAAGTTGTCGTCGCCGGGCGTCAGATCGCGGAGTTCGAGCCTGGGCTCGATGTACTCGCGCTTGCGGAAGTTGTAGAGATGGTCGCAGTACCTTTTGAGGAGTTCGGCGGCGACTTGCTGCAGCAGATTGACTCCGCCGAAGTCCTTTGGATCGAGGCGACTTGACGGCAGATAGAGCGTGTACCACGTCGGATCTGCCAGCAGAGACCGGATGCCGTCCTTTGTGATGTTCAGGTTGTGCCAGGTACGTTCCCGCTTGAATCGCTCGACTTCAAAGTAAAGTGCGTCGTAGTCCAGAAACGCAAGATGGCGTTCGCGGAACTGGACCCGGTCTTTCTGCGTGACGTTTGCCGTCTCTCGTGAGGAAACGGCCTGGATGCGGGGATACCAGTCGGCAACGACGGTGTTGTGCGTCATGTACTCCGGCACGTCTCCAACGCAGGGAACGGCAGCGTCTTTCTTGAAATCGTACTCTTTGCCGTCGGCCGCCTTGCGTTTGGGGCGGAGAATGCGGAGGCGCTTGTCTACGTCGTAGGTCACGTTCAGCGGGATCGTGAAGATGCGCCGCCGCTCGTTGCCCGGGAGTCCTTCTTCCTTCAAAAACTCCCGGAACTTCTCCATGAAGTCGGCTTCGATACCGAAGACGTTGAGCGTCTCAAGCTCCTCAATAAACAGTGGGCGCTCAGGAGCGTACGAATGGCCGCTGCGCTTAAGACACCATTGATAGCCCTTGAGGCGGACGCCGCGACCGAAGAGCTGAATGATCTGAGCGCCCTCGCTGCGACCAACGTGCATGAGCCCCATCGTACTGACTCGCCAGCAGTCCCAGCCCTCGACAAATTTCTTTGAGCCGATCAGCAGATTCACAGGAGAGGTCGATTCCCGGATTCCGGCGAACATGGCCTCGGTGAAATCGCTGTCTACTACCGAAAGAGGCAACCCGCTTGCTCCGGCGACCTGTTCCACGTGGTCACAAAGACCCTTGGCATCGCCGACATTGATGAGTCCGAACGGCTCCTCGGCAGTGCCGACTTTCAGCGCAACCTCGCCGGATTCACCCTTGGTACGTTCGAGCATCAATCTACCGCCGCCCACG
>JAGYMT010000543.1 GCA_018400335.1 Kiritimatiellia bacterium
CCTGCCCGTCGTCCGAGAGAGCGAAATCGACCTGTTCCGGCAGGTAGATGCCGACACTGCGGGACCGCAGAAGCTGCAGAGCGAGTCTGTCGACCGGCGTTACGACGCCCAAGTCTATCGTAGCATCGAGATCCGCACCCAGAAACCCGAGCCACTCGGGGCCGGTATGCATGGCATCGCCAACCAGGCCGTCTGTCAGACTCGCCGCGCCGTTCCCGGGGTAGTGCGCGCTTGGCTGCACGGTCAGCGTCACGGGCTTGCCGATAGCCGCGTGAACGCGCTTCTCGGGTTCCGGCACCGTCAGCATCTCCTCGCGAATCTGATCCATATTCCGGGCGACCGTTGATGATTGTGTCAGATCCCAGAAGCAGGTGTTTTGAAGCCGCATGCCCAGGGTGGTCGTGATGAAACTCTGGGTCCAGCCGGTCAGCGTGCCCCATGCGCCCCAACCGTGGTCGGCGTTGGATCCGTAGAACTCCCAGTTTTCGAAATCGAAGGCGCGGAACCAGCAGCCGTCCAGATCGGCGCGGCCACTGGACGTGCTCTGCACCCTCACAAGAAAATCAGAGAGCTTCCTGAGGGCATCCTCATATCTCGGGTTTTCGGTGGCGTGGACGGCCTCGTTCAAGGAGAACAGCGCGAAATTGCTGGTATAGAGCATATCCGCCACCGCGTCGCCGTTGGCATGGATCACGGGTGCCTCGGTTGATCCGTAGTGGGAGTTGCTCTTCGGTGCCCCATAACGCCCCCCTCTGCCGCCAAGCTCTTCGCGAATCGCGCCGCACGCCACCTGGCTCGCGAGCATGTCGGTGACGACCCTGTCCAGCCAGTTGCGGTGTTCCTCAGTGTCATCGACCCGCACCAGCCATGCCAGCGGCAGAATCATGCGGGCCCGTTCCTGCTGGATGCCGTTGGTCCATTTCCACTGATCCGGGTAGCGGGCCATGGTGGCGCTGATGCCGTTGCGGGCCAGCTCCAGGAGCGGCTGATATCGCGTCTTGTCGTAGAGCCAGAGGTAGTCGGCCCAGAGCCAGGACTCGAAATGGGGGTGCGGATTGATAATCGTCCGTTGCTTAAGTCTGGGCCAGGTGCCGGCATCCACATTGCGGGATTCCAGACGACCCGAACGGAAGCCCGTCGCGGCCGTGGTCCGGTAGTTCGCCAGAATGAGCTTCAGAATGTGGTCATCCCAACGCGTCTCTTTCAAGAGCTGCGCCG
>JAGYMT010000544.1 GCA_018400335.1 Kiritimatiellia bacterium
CCCGTGACGCAAGCCGTCAGGCGCAGCGTTGCGGGGGGGTTGCGAGAGCCTTGGTAATCTGCCTGCGGAGCAAGCTGCATGTTTGATGAAATGGACAAAAGTCGTGTGAATCCTGAGTTGAAATCTCTCTGCGAGACGCACGGAGGACGACTCTTTATTCAGAGCGGGCAGGATTTGCGGCAACCGCTCGATCCACCCAGGACCTATTGGTTGATTTTCGACCACCCGCTCTGTGCGGGAAAGAATTTTATAAGCAACGCCGCGCGCATTTCCGGGAGCTGGGGGATGACCCCGCGACTGCAGGCCAACCCACGCTATCGGCGCACAATCGGTTCGCTGTCCTTCACATATATCATAAGGGGCCGCGGTTATTTTCGTGATCGGGCAGGAAAAAAGCGCGTTGAAGCCGGCGATATCCTGAACCTTTTTCCGGGAAACCCTCATGTGTATGGGCCTGCCCCGGGAGAACGCTGGGATGAAATCAGCGTCTTTTTTGGAGGCCCGATTTTCAATGCCTGGCAAGGACGTGGCTTGTTGGATCCGAAATGCCCCGTTAGGCATATCGAGCCGATTGAATACTGGATTGATCGTATGCATGAAACCTTGTTTCCGATCGGCCTTCGCGATGAACAGACACCTCAAGATTGGGGCCGTCTGGTGAATCTTATTGGCGAAATGGCCGCAGCCTGGCAGGTGCCTGCCTCCGATCCGGAGGCCGATTGGCTCAGCAGAATGCGACATGACCTGCATGCCACCCGTTATGATGTTGAATTCAAACCAGCGGAATTTGCGTGCGGCATGGGTCTGAGCGAACGCAATTTCCGGCGGAAATTCAAATCGCTGAGCGGGATGACTCCCTCGCGATTCCGCGCACTCGGCCGCATTGAAGACGCTTGCCGCCGCCTGATCGAGACCGACGAAAAAGTTGCTTTTATTGCCGCCGCCACTGGATTTGCAAACGAATATCACTTTGCTCGCCGCTTCAAGCAGTTGACCGGAATAACCCCCAGCGAGTACCGGGAGTCACGCTGCAACCGGTAATCCCTTATCATTGCTTGAAGACCCTGTTCGAAAAGAATTTTTCGACTGCTCTTTCCAGGGTTGTAAACGTCAAAATCAAATGTTCAATTAAAACGTCATCTCCGGATCTGTGCCAGAGATCCGTCGGCGTTTCCCGGAGACTCAGAGGAACATAATAAACGTTCCG
>JAGYMT010000545.1 GCA_018400335.1 Kiritimatiellia bacterium
ACAGCCAACAAGGAATATCCAATGTCCAAATTCAGACTTCCTGATCTCATCGGAAAATGACTTGGCACTTTTAAGGCGCAACAGGCCGCGGGCTGAAGGTGATTGTCGTTGAGGCCAGCGCGGCGCTCGGCGGAACGGCGACCCGCGGCGGAGTCAGCAACTGGGAGTCGGGTGTCGGCGGAACCGGTATACCCTTCGACTTGTTCCGGAGAGTCAAGCACGATTTCCCCTCGGCGGTCGGCATCTGCTCTTTCGGACGCCATTTCTGCTGGCAGGATCAATTCTATTGGCCGCACGCTCTGGACAAGGTCAACTTCCCGGGCGGCGAGTTGCTCATTGATCCGTCGCTTGACTATGCGGACACTCTTCGCCGCCACTCGGGACCGGGTGAGCCGAAAACTGAGGCATCGTCCAGGGCGCGCCTGCACTCCGTTTCCTGTCTGCCCGAAACCATAGAGCAGGTTCAACAGGCCATGCTCGATGAAACAGGCAACGTCACGACGCTCCTGAACACGTCCTTCGTCGGAGCCAACGCCCGGGACGGGCGCGTGGAACGCGCGATTCTGGACGATGGCGCGGAGCTGCGCTCCGACCTGTGGCTCGACTGCGCAGGAGGCGAACTCTGCCGCGCGCTGGACTGCCAAACGCTATGCGGCATTGACCCCCGCGCCCGGTTCAATGAGGCCGGCGCGCCGGATGAAGCGAGTGATGAGGTCAACGGCGTGTCGCTGGTCTACAGGATCATGCCCGGCCATCCCGAATCCATTGAGCCGCTACCGTCCGGCGTTCCCGCGGAGTGTTGGTGGACGACTATTTTCCCTGCTATGCACTGCGTACAGGGTCCTGACATGGGGCGCAGCTGCAACATGCTGCCGACCATGCAGGGCAGGGAGTTCATGGCGCTGGGATACGGCTCCGCGGAATCTGTGGGTAGGAAATGGTATCGGCGTGAGCGAGAATGGGGCGTGGAGCACGGGAAAACGGGTGAAAGTCTCGCGAAAGATGGGCAAGATTATTCGGCAACGGGATGTTTCGGGTCGCAGAGAACGGTTAAGCGGGTCGGGTAAGCGTATCCGACTAAGGGTGGCGGTTAAGGGTGAGTTTCAGTGTCTCGAAAAACGGGGCAGAATCGGTTGAATGAACGGCGACATCTCACCGCACGAGGGGAGGCGCTTAACCGCACACTTCACCGTCACACTTC
>JAGYMT010000546.1 GCA_018400335.1 Kiritimatiellia bacterium
TCTGGAAATGATCGTCATTACGGATCGTGAACAGTCCCTTTTCGAGACTGACCGCCTCCACGAGGATCGGGCGCGCACAATGCTTGAACTCGAACATCTGCGGCTTGACAGAGCGGTCCGGCATGACCATTCCGTTGCAGCAGAAGTTGGCATCGTGCGGCTTGTCGCCGAAATCCCCGCCATAGGCATAGAACTCCCTGCCCTTATCGTCCTTCTTCACCAGCCCTTGCTCGACCCAGTCCCAGATGAATCCGCCCTGGAGTCCCTTGTAGCGGCGTATCGCGTCCCAATATTCCTTCAAACATCCATTCGAATTGCCCATAGCGTGGTTGTATTCGCACATGATGAAGGGACGGGGATCATCGGTTTTTGTTTTGGCCCATGCAATAATATCGCGAATGGCCGGGTACATCGGATCATGAAAATCGTTCGCGCGCTCACCGCCGCTTTCATACACGTTATGCCCCTGCGACCACTTCCTCTTCACTGCCCCCTCGTGATGCAGCGGACGCCGCGGATCATTCGCGCGGATCCAGTCCGCGATCAGGTTATGGTTTTCGCCGTAGCCCGTCTCGTTGCCGAGCGACCACGCGTAGATGCACGGGTGGTTCCGGTCCCGCGCCACCATGCGCGTGCCGCGCGCGAGAAAGGCGGCCGCCCACCGCGGATCGCGGCACAGCGTGTGGTAGTTGGCATGCGCCTCGATATTCGCCTCATCCAGCACGTAGATCCCATACTCGTCGCACAGGTCGTACCAGGCTGGATCGTTAGGGTAATGGCAGGTACGGACCGCGTTGAAGTTGAACTGCTTCAGCAGGCGGATATCCTCGATCATCGTCTCGCGAGGAACGGTCTTCCCCAGGCGCGGGTGATGATCGTGACGGTTCACGCCCTTGATCAGAACCGGGCGGCCGTTGATCAGCAGCTGGCGGTCCCGGATCGCCACGTTCCGGAATCCGGTCCGCACCGACGCGCATTCAAGCGTCCTGCCCTTTGCGTCCAGCAACGACACGACAACCGTGTAGAGGTTCGGCTGCTCGGCGGACCACGCCTTGACGCGCGGCAGCGCGGCCTCCAGATGGACCTCGTTGTACTGAACCCGGAACGACTTATCCGCCCGTACCCTGAGCGGACGCCTCAACACCGGTCTGCCGTCCCCATCGAACATCTGAACACTCACCGCGTTGTCCTCTTC
>JAGYMT010000547.1 GCA_018400335.1 Kiritimatiellia bacterium
TTCAAACAGCAGGCCATGATCCGTATGCTCCCGTTCGCCTGTCTGTCGCATGATATGCAGCGGCCGGCGACAAGAACGTTTTTCAGTCCTCTCGGCGTGAGACAGCGGTAAGGCACACCGAAACTGCTGCCCTTCGGGAGTCCTCGCACCCACTTCGTGTTAAGCTCCTTGAGCTCATCAATGCTTTTGCGGCACAGCTCCATGCACTCCTCGCGAGACCGGTGCACGTCTATCCCGTAGGCGTTCCTGCATATCTCGTCCGGAAAACTCCGCGCGGCAAGATAGTCGTCAACGGTCAGCACGTAGTCGCCGAAAATGCGGCGCGTTTCGCGAACGCCCAGCATGCTGCCCGTGGCGGCCAGGAAGGAATCCGCGAACGCCGGGTGATGCTCCGCGAAGCCGTCCCGGTACTGGGCCGCCATCCTTCGCCCTTGAATGAGCGCCTTCGACAGGGAGACCGGGTCCGTATTGTCCACCCCGAAGACGTGGCCTGTGTTGAAACCCCTGGCGCCCGGCCCTATCTTCATATTGCAGGTGTGCAGCTCCAGGATGTCCGGATATTTCGAGTCGCGCATCATTTTCCAGACAGGACTGGCCGGATCGTAAAAATGAATTTCAGGCCCCTTTGCCAACTCCTGTTCATTGATATTCGTGATCACGAAACAGAGAGTTGCAGGCTGCATGCCGCCGGCGGCATCGCCCTTTTCATAGCTCGCCCCGGCCCACGCGGCAAGATCCCCGTCGCCGGTGCAGTCAACGTACATCTTAGCGCCAACCGCAGACAAGCCCTGCTTATTAGAAATCAAGAGAGCTCCGATTTCGCCCTCGGAAACCTTCTCCACTCCGCATACCTGTGAACAAAAAAGGACCTCTACACCGGCTTCGACAATCATGTTATCGTAAATACGCTTAAGCGCTTCGGGATCAATGGCCGGATGCGGCATATAAGCTTCGAGTTCAAGTCGAACGCGTTCGGCTATGCCCCTGGCAATATTCTTCTCCTCGTCGCTGTACCCGCAGAACCAGGGCACCAGGCCGGCCGTGCCCATGCCGCCAAGCATGCCGGTTGATTCGACCAGCAGCGTGCGCCGGCTGCTTGGTCAGGGGACCCTGGCTATAGAAATCTGTAAAGAGCGTACAGAT
>JAGYMT010000548.1 GCA_018400335.1 Kiritimatiellia bacterium
CCTCTGGTAGCTCCTTGATCCGACCCGCGCCGAAGCGGATAGCGGTGGGATAGGTCCAGTTTCCGGTCAGCATCATGTCGTCACCTTCTTGATCATGTTGTTGTTTTCTTTAAATAGTAGGACTTCGGCCTGGTCAGATTGTGATAGCCGATCACCGACAGGCCGCCGCCGCGCCCCGTGTCCTTGCAGCCGGTCCAGCACAGGCCCGGGTCCAGGTAGTCGGCGCGGTTCATGAACACGGTGCCGGTCTCGATGCGGTCGCCCACGCGCTGGGCCCGCTCGATATCTGCGGTCCACAGGCTGGCCGTCAAGCCGAACCGGCTGTCGTTCATCAGCCGGATCGCCTCTTCATCGTCCGCCACCGGCATGATGCCGACCACCGGCCCGAAGCTCTCGTCACGCATCACGCGCATCTCATGGGTCACCCGGGTGAGGATCTGTGGCGTCAGGTAGGCCCCCCCGTCATCCTCGGGTTTGCGGGCAATATGCGCCTTCGCACCGGCCGCCAGGGCCTCGTCGATCTGGGCACGCACCTCCCGGGCAAAGCGGATATTCGCCATCGGACCGATATCGGTATCGGCGGCCAGGGGGTTGCCCAGCTTGTAGCCCTCGACGATCGCAACCGCCTTGTCGACGAAGGCCTCGAAGAGGCTCTCGTGCACGTAGATGCGTTCGATCCCGCAGCAGCACTGCCCCGAGTTGAACATCGCCCCGTCGATCAGGGTAGCGACCGCGGCATCGAGGTCGGCATCCTCCATGACATAGCCCGGATCCTTGCCGCCCAGTTCCAGGCCCAGCCCGGTGAAGGTGCCGGCAGCCGCCGTCTCCATGGCGCGGCCTCCGCCTACCGAGCCGGTGAAGTTGACGAAGTCGAAGGCCCGCTCGGCGATCAATGCCGAGGTGGTGGCGTGATCCAGGAAGACGTTCTGGAACACCTCCTCGGGCACCCCGACCGAGTGGAAGGCACGCGCAAGCCGCTCGCCGACCAGCAGGGTCTGGGTGGCATGCTTGAGCAATACCGTATTCCCCGCGATCAGGGCCGGGGCCAGCGTATTGATCGCCGTCATGTAGGGGTAATTCCAGGGGGCCACCACCAGCACCACACCGTGGGGAATGCGCTTGATGAAGCGCT
>JAGYMT010000549.1 GCA_018400335.1 Kiritimatiellia bacterium
CAACGACAACCTGCTGGGAGACGCGCAATTCTGTCCGATAATCCGACGAACCGACGCGTTGCGCGGATTTGAAAAGGCCGACCTGTCTGCGCGATGCCAGAAGATCGTGTCGAGCTATTCGCCCCAGTTGCTGAAGCGGGCCATGAGTTACCTCTACACAAAGGAGACCAAGTCGTCCTTCGAGATCGAACACATCAAGCCCAACTCGACTCGAACTGAGCGGTTCATTGCGCTGCTTCAACTGGCCGAAAAGGAGGACTTCTGCGACAAGGTTCGTTTGCTCGACCTGCAGAACCGCATCGTTGATCCGCGTTTCCGGGACACAGATTATCGAACCGAACAGAATTACGTGGGAGAGGTTGTCGGGCCGCAGAAGGAGAAAATTCATTTCGTCTGCCCGAAACCCGAAGACCTGAACGGGATGATGGAGGGACTGATTGCCGCCCACAAACGGATGGACACGGGCGACGTACCCGCCGTGGTCCATGCCGCCGCCGTGGCGTATGGCTTTGTCTTTCTGCATCCCTTCGAGGATGGTAACGGCCGCATTCACCGGTTCCTGATCCACAACATCCTGGCCCGGCGCGGGTTCACCCCCGCAGGCCTGATCTTCCCCGTGTCTGCGGCCATGCTGAAGAATCTTGCCGACTACGACGGATCGCTGGAGTTGTTCTCCCGCCCGCTGCTGACGCTCGTGGACTACTCGATGGATGAGCAAGGCCGGATGACAGTGCAGAACGAAACGGCCAACTGGTACAGGTTCATGGACATGACGCCACAAGCGGAAGCCCTGTTCAGGTTTGTCGAGCGGACCATCGACACCGAACTTGTGGAAGAACTGGTATTTCTGGCGAACTACGACGAGACCAAGAAGGCCATCCAGGAGATCGTTGACATGCCGGACCGGAAGATTGATCTCTTCATCCAAGCGTGTTTGGAGAACAACGGGCGGCTCTCCGCGCGGAAGCGCACCAGCCACTTCGAGTTCTTGTCGGACGAGGAAGTCACGCGCATGGAGGATGCCATTCGATCCGCCTATGGCTGTGGTGAAAAGAGAGACAACACGTTCAAGTGATCCGGCTGTATTTCTTTCTTCCACATTCCTGATGTGGGGGATGCA
>JAGYMT010000055.1 GCA_018400335.1 Kiritimatiellia bacterium
GGCGCGGAGGATCGGACTCGCCCAGGCGCTGATAAACGACCCTGATCTGGTGATCCTCGACGAGCCGACTTCCGGGCTCGACCCTATAGGTTGCCGGCAGATGAAGGACCTCATTCGAACGCTCGCGCGCCGCGGGAAGAGCGTGATCCTATCTTCCCACCTGCTTGCGGACGTTGAGGACGTGTGCGACCGGGTCGCCATTCTCTGTGATGGAAAAGTCCTCGTGCAGGGCCCGGTCCGGCAGCTGCTGGAACAGCAGGAGAGCATCCGCCTCACCTTCCGCTCGATGCCGCCGGACACGCTGGACAAGCTGCTGGGAATGCTGCGCCGGGATCTCGGGGTGTCGCCGGACGTGGATCACCCGATGCTGACTCTTGAACAGTTCTTTCTGGATACAATCGCCCGAGCTCAGGCCGCCCCGGACAGGCGCCCGACCGGGGTTTCATCGAGCGAACGCGTGGCCGAATACCTCGCGCGCGGAACGGGCGAAGGCGGAGCCGGCTTGAAATGAACAGGATCATCGCCATAGCGCTGCTCACGTTCCGCAACGCGGTCCGCTCTCGCGTCCTTGCCATGCTCGCCGCCGCGGTTGTGATCATCATCCTTTGGCTTCCATTCGTCATTAAGGGCGACGGGGCTCCCTCGAGCACGGTGAGGCTTTATCTGAACTATGCGCTCGGCTCGGCCGTCGTTCTCCTTTCCATATCGGCGCTTTGGACGGGAGCCGATGCGTTTTCGCGCGAAGTGGAGAGCCGCAGAATCCAGCTGGTGACAACCAAGCCGGTGAGGATTCTTCAGATTTGGGCCGGTAAGTGGCTGGGTTTGATGCTGATGAACGCCCTGCTGCTGGGAATAGCCGGCTCGCTGACTTACGGGATACTCCGCTGGATCACGCGGCCCTCCGTCCTTTCCGGGTCCGAGCGCGCTGCGCTCGCCGGGGAAGTATTCTGCGCCAGAACCGGGGTGCCGTGTATCCCGGACCCCGCTCTGCTGCCCGTTGATGTTAAAGACGGTATTGTTCCGGGCGGCCGCGTTGGGGCGGGGCCCGGCGGCGAGCTGACTTGGTTCTTCACGGTGCCCGACGGTGTCCGGCCCGGCGAGCAGGCGCAGCTTCAATACCGTTTCGTGAGTTCGCGGGGGGCGGACACTTTGCCGTCGAAAATGATCTGGAAGATCGGATCCGATGATGATCCCGCCCGGCACGTGGCGGAAGTGTCAAGCTCACCCGGCATAACGCACAGGTTGCTCATTCCTTACGATGCCGCACCGCCCGGTTCAACGGCAAGGGTCACCCTCATCAACGCGGAACTCGAACGGCCCGGGTTCATGGTGTTCTCCGCGGCGAACGGCGTGCAGGTGCTGCTCCGCGCCGGCGGCTTCGAGATGAACTACCTGCGTGCGATGATCGTGATACTCGCGCGGCTCTCCTTCTTCTCTTCGCTCGGACTCGCAGCAGGCGCCGTGTTCTCGTTCCCGGTGGCCGTTTTCGCGTCGTTCGCCTTTCTTTTTGCGACCGGCTTCAGCCGTTTCATAGAGACCATTGCCGGAGCGGGGCTGAGCTCGATGCCGGAGCTGAGAGGATCCGAAGCCGTTGTCTTCTTTGATCCGTTGATACAGGGAGTGTTCACGGTCATGAACTGGATCATGCCGCCCCTCTGGCGATTTGATCCTTTCGAGCTGCTGGCCTACGGTTCTATGGTCTCCTGGCGTTTCACGGGATTGGCCCTCCTGATCTTCGCCGGAATATACTCGGCGGCGCCGGCCCTGCTGAGCGCATGGCTGTTCCGCCGCCGCGAGCTGGGATTGCCGGGATGAAGACACTGAAATACACAATGCTGCTCGCCCTCGCGTTCATATGCTTTTATGGCGCATACAGGGCGCACTGCGCGCTGATGCCGCTGCGCACGCTTCAGAGGTCCGCTTACTCCGCCCCGATCGAGGATGCGCCCCCGCTCATGGCTTTCACGACCGTCGCGCTCGGCGGGTTCCGCGGTATCATAGCCGATATCCTCTGGCTCCGCGGCATGGAATTGCAGCAGCAGGGCCGTTTCTTCGAGCTTGCGCAGCTTGCGGACTGGATAACAAAGCTCGAACCGCACTTCGTGAATGTCTGGGCGTTCCACGCCTGGAACATGGCATACAACATAAGCAACATCTTTCCCGACCCCGACGACCGGTGGCGCTGGATCCAGCGCGGCGTGCAGTTGATCCGCGACGAGGGACTCAGGCTGAACCCGCACCACCCGCTGCTTCACTGGGAGCTCGCCTGGCTGTACCAGCATAAGATCGGCTACGTGATGGACGGCTCGCACCGCTACTACAAGATCAGACTGGCAAAGGAGATTGATGAACTGCTCGACGGTCGCGCGCCGGATTACGACGCGCCGGCGGACGACCCGGGCCTGACCCGCCTTCGCGAGGACTACAAGCTGCTTCCGGAGGTCATGCTGGAGATAGAGCGTCAGTATGGTCCGCTGGACTGGCGCCTGGCCGCGTCCCATGCCCTGTACTGGGCTTATCGGGGCCGGGAGCTGGCCGTGCGTCATTCCGATGCCTTCAAGTGCGAACGCACGATCGCGCAATGTATGGAGCAGTCGTTCAGGCAGGGCAACCTCTTCTTCAATCCCGAAGTCGGCATCTTCATTACCTCGCCCGACCCGGTCTTCCTGCCCTTTGTCCTCGCCTGTTATGAAGATGCCCTCCAACGCCACGATGCCCCGGCGCTGCACATAGGCTACGCGGGATTTCTTGCGGAATCCGTGCTGATCCTGTATTGTTACGGCTGGATTGAGCAGGCATCGGAGCTGTTCGACTTCCTGATCGAGAGGTATCCGGCGCCTGATGAAGATATCCCTTTTGATGTGTTCGTCGGGAACTCTCTCGATCCGACATCGCTCGACTCGGATCTTGCCATGGCACTGGTCGAAGGGCTTCTTTTTCAGGCCATCGCGCAGCGGGCGGCTGGAAACGAGGAGCGCGCCGGCGAACTGGAGCAGCGGGCGGAGACGGCGTGGAACAAATACATGGACAGCCGCGCGAGCGAAGATCACCGCCGGAGAACCGGGCTGCCGCCGCTGTCCCTGATAAGGGAGCGAGCAGCCGCGCGGGCTTCCGCAACTGGAGAATCTGGATCATGAAGCATCATTTCCTTCCGCCGATTCTGGGTCTCGCCATCCTTTTTGCACAGGGCTGCAAGGCGCCCGGCCCGCCGCCCGCCGCGGGACGCCGCGCGTTCACGGTCATGGGCGCCTTTGCCGCCATCGCCGTGAGCCCGCATGACGAGACCGCGCTGAAGGCCGCCTCCGACGCCGCGGAGGAGACCATGGCCGGGCTCGAGGCGAAGCTGAGCATCTTCAGGCCGGAAAGCGAGATATCGGAGGTCAACCGGCAGGCCGGCCGGGCGCTGGTGGAGGTTTCACCTGCCACCCGAAACCTGCTCCAGCTCGCTCTTCACTACAGCGAGCTCAGCGACGGCGCCTTCGATCCGACCATCGCGCCGCTTATGGAAACCTGGGGATTGTACCCGCACCAGGCCAAGCTTGAGGAGCCGCCGACGGAAGACGCGATAGCCGGTGCGCTCAGGCGCGCAGGCTGGCGCCGGCTCCTGTTGTCCGATGGCACGGCTTTCCTGAATATTGAGGGCGGGGCCCTTGACCTTGGCGGGATAGCCAAGGGCTATGCCGTTGATGTCTCGTGCCACAGGCTCATGGGCATGGGAGTGGCAAACGCGCTCGTTGATCTGGGTGGAAACATGAGGTCCCTCGGCCGCAAGGCAAACGGCGAGCCGTGGGTGATCGCCGTGCGCAACCCGTTCAAGCCGGACGAGTCGCTCGGCGTGATAACTCTCTCAGACGGCGAGGCGGTTTCCACCTCCGGCAACTACGAGCGCTTCGTCACCGTCGCCGGGCGGCGCTACGCGCACATCCTCGATCCGCGCACCGGCAGCCCGGTTGAAGACATGGCATCAGTCACCGTGGTCAGCCACTCCGCCGCGGAAGCAGACGCCCTCTCGACCGCCCTCTTCGTGCTCGGCCGGGAAGCCGGCTCCGAACTGCTTCGCAAAACTTCGTCGCGGGAGGCAATGTTCATACCGGACAGGAAGCCGGTCGAAATCTGGGTAACACCGGAGTTCGCGCAACGCTTTAGGCCGGCCGGGGGCCTCGACGGCCGGGTGTTCCATATCAGGGATTAATGACGGTGAAATACGCGATCGTATCCGATATTCACGCGAATCTCCAGGCGTGGAAGGCCGTTCTGCTCGACATAAGGAGCATGGACGCCGACGAGATCATCTGCCTTGGCGACAGCGTGGGCTATGGACCCAATCCGGCGGAGGTCCTCGAGTCGGTCCACGAGTCGGTGGACCATTTCATTCTCGGCAACCACGAGGCGGCGCTCTGCGGGAAGATAGACGAGGATTCCTTCAACGACGAGGCGCGCTCGATCATCTCGTGGACGCGCCGGCGCCTGAGCGAGCCGGCCATGCGCTTTCTCTCTGAGCATCCGCTGACGCTCGCCGGTCCGCGGTTCAGGTGCGCCCATGCCGAGTTCTCGGACGCAGGCCGCTTCTGCTACGTTTTTGAGCCGGCCGACGCCATTCCGAGCTGGAATGCCGTGAGCGAGCCGCTCCTCTTCGTGGGCCACACGCACCGGCCCTGCATAATGATACTCGGCAGGAGCGGAACGCCGAGGATGATCGATCCCGAGGATTTCGTGCTCGAACACGGGAAGCGTTTTCTCGTAAACACGGGATCGGTGGGCCAGCCGCGGGACGGCGACACGCGCGCCTCGTACTGTCTGTTCGACTCCGAGACCGGTGCGGTCTACTGGCGGAAAATCCCGTTCGATATTGACGCCTTCAGGGAGTCGCTTCAGAAGGCAGGTATACCTGAGTCGGCCAGCCCCTTCCTGAAACGCGATCCGCGCCTGGGCCGGCCGCCGCTGCGGGAGGAGGTTCCCTTCAAACCGCCGTCGGAGCCGGCGCGCGACGCCGTGAGCGTTCAATATGTGGGCCGGCTCGAACGCAAGCTCCGGGTATGGAAGACGCTCTCTATTGCCGGCGCCGCCGCCGTGATCGCCGCCGCTGCGCTCGCTTGGAACGCCTGGACGCGGGAGAAGAACCGCACACTTGCCATTCCGGGCGCGGAAATGTCCGTGGTGCGGGCCGCCGATTTCGCGCCGGAGAGCAATCTCCTGGCGTTTCCGTCCGCGCCCGTCCCGGACGGCGCTCCGCTTCCGCACTGGGACGTCAGGCTGGGCGACCGCCACCTGCAGCGGGCGGGCTGGGGCCCGGTCGGAGACGGGAAGAGCGGCTTTGTTCTGCATTCTTCGAACAGGGATGCGGAGCTGACCCTCGGTTCGGCCGCAATCCACGTCGCACCGGGAATGAAGGTGTGCATGCAGGCATACGTCAAGGGCAGCGGCGATTTCGCGGGCAGCCTCGCTGCCGTGCTGGTGCTCGTCCAGCAGCAGACGGCGAGGGACCAGCCGGGCGCGCCTTCCATTTCCTTCGAGACCAATCTGAACTTCGTGGTCAAGGAGCCGAACCAGCCCAGGCAGGATGGATGGGTGCTGGCGCAACAGACCGTCACCCTGCCCGCCCGCTCGCGCGCGGTCATGTTCCGGCTGCGCGGCCGCTTCGAGGGAGTGGTCTTCACTCGCGACCTCCGCCTCGAATTGAAGCCCTGATCCCTTGGCCTGAGTGATTCTCATTATAGGGCGGTCTCCTGCCGCCTCGCGCGGCAGGATCCCGAGATTGCAGTTAAGCTCTGCTAACGCTGCACTAAATGGGTGAAAGACATCAACGCCCAACAGCCAACAAGGAATGTCCAATATCCAAGGAATCCGATGAATATTGGGAGTTCCTTGCCGCGCCAGGCCGTAGCCTATGGCGAAGGCTGGTTGGATATTGGATATTCATTTGGATTCAACTGCCGGATCCGGGTTCAAGATTCCTGATCCGCTTTCCCGCGAAGGCGGCTTCCGCCAAGGCGGCAATGAAACGATTCGGACGGACTGTTCGGATTGTCCCATACCCAGACGTAATCCGCGGCCCGCGCCGCTCGCCCGGAAACGCAGGGATCGAAGGCAAACCGCCAGATGCACCAGGCGCCCGGGCGGCTGAGCCTGTCTTCCGGCAGACCCGCGCCCGCCGCCGCGCGAAGCCGTCCTGCTGTTCCCGGCAGCTTTCCACCGTCCATGTATTCGACCCCGTTCATCTCGCCGCGGGGCCTGAACTTGCCGTGGCAGAGTCGTCGGAACACCCATTGTCCCATGATTCGCGCGCGCGCGGCTTCCGGCAGCGCATCCCCGCCCGATGAGAGCGTCCGCAAAAACTTGAGCAGCAGGTCAAATTTCTCCGTCTTCCCGATCCCAAACGCAGGAAGGGCTTCTTCTTTCCACCAAAGCACGAACCGGGGCCAGAATCCCCCGCGCCGGACCAGCAGCCCGCGCGCGCACACCACCACAGGCCCGAGGTGCCGGTCATTGTAGAACATGTCAACCAGCCTCGACAGCCGCCGCGCATCCCTGATTTCGCTTTTACTCATCGTCGAGGTCAGGATCACGGCGTACGGCGGTTCAGCTCCGTGAACAATGGCTTCCGATCCGCGCAGGGCCGTGCCCCTGAGCGCCTTAAGGACTTCCAGCTGCAGCTCGCGCGGCGCAAAGCCCGTCAGCACATCGGTGTTTTGATACAGGCCCTCCAACGTCGCGCCTGGAAGGCCGGCAATGAGATCGAGGTGAATCCGCGCTTTCGACGCCCGGCAGAGTTTTCGCACCGCAGCGAGGGAGCGCGACGAAAGCGGCTTGCGTCCGGCATTCCGCACGACTTCCGCGGACAGATCCTGCAAACCTATTTCCGCGTGAACCCGGTCGCTGTCGAGCGCGGCAAGCAATTCCCTGGATGACAACAGTGACGGCTCCAGCTCCACGTGAACCCGCATTTCAGGGTGACTGCATCGGATGTAGTTGAGGATCGCCGCGGCGCGTTCCGGACGTGCGTTGAAAGTCCGATCAACAAACCGAATCTCCCCGACGCTATGCCGGGCAATAGCATCTATATCGTCGAAGACGCGCCCAAGCGGGAATTCCCTGAGCCTGTCCCCGCCGCTCAGGCAGAATCCGCAATTGAAGGGACAGCCCCGCGAAGCTTCGAGGAGCACGAACTTCCGTTCGAAATTGCACAGCCCGGCGGCGAAAGGCGAGGGGAGCCGGTCCATCGGCTCAATCGGCGGCGCAGGCGGATTCAGCACCGCCTTCCCCCCGCGTTTCCACGTGAGCCCCTCGATGTCTTCAACTCTCTCCGAGGGATCACCGCCGATGAACCTCAGGAATCGAGTGAACGCAAGCTCGCCTTCGCCCCTGATCACGTAATCCGGTCCGCCGGGCCGACCGATGAATTCCTGGCCGCCATCAGCCATCTCGGGGCCGCCGAAAAGAATCGTCACGCCCGGCAGCATGGTCCTTGCCATCCGCGCCGCTTCCAGGATAATTGAAATGTTGAATATGTAGCAGGAGAACCCTATCACGTCAGGCCGCTCCCCTGCCAGTTCGCGCGCTAATTCCGCCGCATCCTGGCGGATGTGGAATTCCCTCTTCACCGGAACAGGAAACGAAGGTGCCCACGCCCGGCATGCCGCTTGAAGGCACGGAACGGCAAGGGATGTGTGGTTATATGAACAGTTGACCGCAACGAGCACGGTTTTCATGGAATAGAGAATAATCGCCAGGCCCCGATCTTTCAAGACCCGGAATCAGTAGCATCCAATGGAAGATTGGAAGAATGGAATGATGGAATATTGGAAGAATGGAACAACGAGGCAGGGAAAGAAGTCCCATTCTCAAACTTACACTACTATTCCACCATTCCACCATTCCAGTATTCCACTATTCCACCATTCCAGCATTCCAGCATTCCCGTCCCTGTTGGACGATAGGGACCCGGAATCGTGCTTGCTTCCTTGGCCTTGTGCCGTCATAATCACAACATATTGAACCCGGAAAGAGAAGTCAGTGCCTCATTGCGCGAGAAGCTCAATAAATGAAGTTGTCTCATGCTATGAAAAGAGGGCGTTTTTTCCTGTCCGCCCGTAGGCACGTGTCTTTGTGCATATTAGTGCCTTATTCGCGAAATGTTTGACTAAATTTATCAAGCCAAAGG
>JAGYMT010000550.1 GCA_018400335.1 Kiritimatiellia bacterium
ACTAAACGACTTCAACACTTTTAAGCAACATAATATTAAGACGTTCATTGCCAACGTGTTCAGCGTTCAGGAGTTTTTCCGGACTGAACACTGAACATCTGAACCACTGAACTCTTTCAACGAAGTTGGCTAGTAATATGACTTCGCGGCATCACTCGTTCAGCAAGGAAGACCTGATCAACCTGAAGCCGGAGCACGATTCGTTCGTGGGCATTGATTCCGACGGCTGCGTGTTCGACACCATGGAGATCAAGCAGAAGCGCTGTTTCCACGGCATCATAGTTTCCCACTGGTGTCTGGGGGCGATTGAGAAATACGTGCGCGAGACTGCCGAATTCGTGAACCTGTATTCCAGGCATCGCGGCAACAACAGGTTTCGCGCCCTGCTGATCACGTTCGATCTGCTGAGGAACAGGCCGGAAGTGAAGAGGTCGGACGCGAAACTGCCGGAGTTCAAGTCGCTGAAAAAGTTTGTCGAGTCCGGGCTGCCGCTCGGCAACCCGGAACTGGAAAGGCAGGCGAAGGCGGGAGACGCGGAGCTGGCGGACGTTCTCGATTGGAGCCGCGAGGTGAACGCGGAGATCGCCAGGGTGGTAACCAGTGTTCCTCCTTTCAAGTGGGCGGTCGAGAGCCTGGAGAAGATCAGGATAAACTCTGATGCCATCTGCCTTTCCCAGACTCCCGGGGAGGCGCTCGTTCGGGAATGGAATGAGCATGACCTCGCGGGGTACGTCAGGATGATCGCCGGCCAGGAGCTGGGAACCAAGGCTGAGCACCTCCGGATGGCAGCCGGGGGACGGTACGCGCCGGACAGGACGCTGGTGATCGGGGATGCGTTGGGCGACATGGAGGCCGCCAGAGCGGTGAAGGCGCTCTTCTATCCCATCAACCCGGGACGCGAAACAGAATCGTGGCGGCGATTTAAAGACGAGGCGTATGACAGGTTCCTTGCCGGCAGCTACGGCGGGGAATACGAGGCGCAACTGGTTGCCGGGTTTGAAAAATTGCTACCGTCCGAACCCTCGTGGGGCGGAACTGTCAAAAATTGAATGGCAAAGAATGAAAACGGGATAGAGCGGTGGGTTGCAGCTGAGGCAGACACTTCGTCGCCACACTTC
>JAGYMT010000551.1 GCA_018400335.1 Kiritimatiellia bacterium
TACCGCGCCTCTGGCCTGCTGCGCGAGAACGCCGGTTTCAATCGCTATTGTCCTGCCGCCCACTGTTGCTTCCGCTTTTTTTGCTTCTTTCATTTTCCCTTCTTTGCGACGCGGAATACAATAACGATTCCTTCCGCTGATCCGCTTGTTCCTTCTTGTTTTGCCTCTTGTTTAAAATGCTGCCCCATGGTCCCATAGGGACGGGAATGCCGGAATAGTGGAATGGTGGAATAGTGGAATGGTGGAATGGTGGAATGTTGGAATAGTGGAATGGTGGAATGGTGGATATCATCAACCCCATCTCCATTATTCCATCCTTCCATCCTTCCAATCTTCCATCACTCCATTCTTCCATTCTTCCATTCTTCCAATCTTCCAGGTCTGCTATCGCCGCAGTTTCAGACTTTTGACGATGCCCGCATAGGCTTCCTCGTTCTTCCGCTGGAGGTAGTCAAGCAGCTTATGACGGGCGCTGACCATCTTTATCAACCCGTATCGTGAGCTGTGGTCCTTCCGGTTCTTCTTGAGATGCTCGGTAAGGGTGTCTATGCGGTTGGTGAGGAGAGCCACCTGAACCCCGGCGGAACCGGTGTCCTTTTCGTGGATCTGGTATTCCTGCTTAATTGCTTCTTTCGTTGTTTGCTCCATATCCCTCTTCCTGAAACGCGAATATTACGCGTCATCCAGTGAAACTCCAACTCCATGGGTTTTTTATTAAGGCCGAATTATAGGATTGCTGCCGGAATTTGTAAAGCACTGAAATCAATGTTTAGCAATTTTTTTTAACTGTTCACAACAACTTTATGCTGCACTCCAAAGCATGCTGTCGCATGCAAAGATGGCCGGCGGAACTACTCTATGCAACCCCCGTGAACGGTTACCTTTTTTTAACTGATCAGCCATCGGATCGGTAGACGATAGCGGCAATCCCGACTCTCTTTGAGGTCGGGAGTGGACGAGGCGTTAGTCCCAATCGTTAGCCGTTCTCGTCTAATGGCTTCGCCAACCCTCACTCCCTGCGCCCTCTCCCAGAGGGAGAGGGTGATCGCTTAACGCGCAACGAACCGTTTTCTTGCTTTTTATAGCAGCAACGGTAGGTTAAGGCACTAGCCA
>JAGYMT010000552.1 GCA_018400335.1 Kiritimatiellia bacterium
AGAAGAACGACATACCAAAACCGGTTCCGGCATGCGGATGCGGTTCGCCTTCGGCGGTCAGCGCCCCCACTGGCACGAAACCGACACGCATGGGAAACTTGTTCAGCGACAGTCGTTCGCCGCGGCGCGGATGGACGGCCGGTTCGTTGCGATTCAGCGGCATGATCGCCCTGGGCTCGACGGGATCGATCCGGTCAACGATCAGCATATCGTTGCCGGCATTCAGATCCACGGTCCGCACATGTGCCCAGCGGATGCTTGCCGCCAGACCAATCTCCGCAGGGCTGAGTTGGACGGCGAAAACGACCTGGTACGACCAACTCTGGCCGTCCGGCTGCGAGGGAACCGCGAAAAGCGCGCGCGCCCCGCGATTCACGATTAGACTGCTTCTATAAAACGTCTGAACATCCATTTGGTTATTCACCTGCAAAATATCCTTACATAACAACAGGCTTGGCGCGTAACCCATTCCCATGCCCAGAACCAACCACGGCAGGGCGAAGCGCCCGTAGGTTATCATGATCACTCCATGTCAGGCTCTCGCCGGGTCTTGCATCTGCCGCAACTCATTCTTCATTCCACGACGAATATGGGATCGAAGCGCCGCGGCCGCGCGGGCGGGAGATGCATCAAGCATCCCCTGCATGAGACCCTGGTGATGATCGCCGGATCGGTCGCCTCGCGCCCAAACCCTGCGCGCATTCGTCAACATCAGGTTGCGGGCAATCAGTCGGTCATATTCCACCAGCAGCAACGGACTGCCTGCATATTCCACCAGACAGCGATGAAGCGCCGTGTGGGCTTGGGAAAACGCGCGCACGGCAACGTCATCCGCGCCTTCCACGCCGTCGCAGATCCGAGCCAGATCCAGAAGCCGCGCGCGTTTCACGGCGTCAAGACATGACATAGCACGCTCCAATGCCGCCAGTTCAAGGATTTCGCGCACAAAATAGCGGTCACGAACGCGCTCCTGCGTATCATCGGGAATCCGGACGCCCCAGCGCGGGACGTTCTCTATCAACCCTTCGTTCTCAATCCGTCGCAGGGCCGCACGCAGGGTGATCAGCGAAGTGCCGAACTGGTCGGCCAGTTTGCGT
>JAGYMT010000553.1 GCA_018400335.1 Kiritimatiellia bacterium
GGCCGCCGCCTTGGCTGCCGGTCGCATTCGCCCGGATCGCACCGTTCCCGGCTAAGGTATGCGCGGTGAGCCACACGCTGCCGCCGGCGGGACACCAACCTGTCGTCCCCGCAGCCGCAGAAGCGGAGATCGTGCCATCTACAGCTAACGACCCTGAGACCGACAATTTGATCGCTCCTCCACCTAAGCCCGAGTTCATACCGGGTAATGATCCGCTGCCTAATGCGGTCGGATTGGTGAGCGATCCGTAAGTGGCGCCACCGTTGCCGAGGCCGCCATGCGAGCCACAACTCGAGCCGTATCCCGGGCCTGACGATCCCGTAAATCCCTGTCCATCCGCATTGATTGTCCCGGCGATTGTGGCGTTGCCGGTGATATTAAACACGCGGCCTGTTCCTTGTCCGTTTGTGGAAACATACGTTGGTATCATCGTGGCTCCGGCGCCAAGATAGAAGTCGCCATCAACATCAAGTCCCGCAGCCACGCCTTTCTTGAACGTAAAAGTTCGCGTGCAGTTGGTGATCACGAGACTGCTGATCGCCACGTGGACGTCGATCGTGACTGCCGCCGAACCGCTGTCAAAGAGCGCGGTGTTCGTCGGTCCCGGAACGCCGCTATTCCAGTTCCCGTCGTCGCTCCAGTTCCCGCCGGACGAAGCAATCCAGCGCGTCACTGCGGCGTTCACGTTGCCCGCCGTCAAAAGCAAAATCGCCAAACCCGCCGCGAAAGCGAAGTGTTTCATAACAAACCGCCCACTGTGAATCCATGACGCGAATACCTGTCACACATTTTTTCTCGTTCACAAACAATGCGCATTCTATCCCGGCGGCGCGGTAACCATGTATAGTGCTCCTGCAAGCCGTTCTTCCCGGCAGGCGCAAACAGGATGCATTTGCGCGCGGTTGATATCGAGTTCGCCGCGCGCCAGTGCTGGGCGTCAGCGAAGAAGGAGAAGCCCTGATAGGTGACGCCCTCCAACTCCAGCGTTTCCGGGCGCAGCAGCCAGGTCAGGCGATCCTCGACCGGAGCGTCCGAGGACGAGAGTCGGAACAGGTGGTCATTGTATTCGTCGCCATAAGC
>JAGYMT010000554.1 GCA_018400335.1 Kiritimatiellia bacterium
CGAAAGCGCCCGCGAGAACAGAACAGGCGTTGTAGTCCGCCATTTTCCATGACTGGCGGATCTTCGATATGGTGGCTCAGGCGGGCTGGACGCCAGGATAAAATCCTGGCCGACATGATGGTGCGAGTATGAAAGCAGAAGCATGCTGTTGCATGCAAAAAGGGAAACTTCTTCTTTTTTGTGACTTTTTGTGACTTTTTGTGGCAAACTTTCTTCTCCGAAAGGCAACCGGGCGAAGCGAAGGTTACCCTTGGCAGCCATATAATGGCGGCATTCTTAGGTTGCCTGCGTTAGGATTCAAAAACATGTCATTTTACGCCAATAGTCCGGAAGATGACCGCGCCATGCTCGCCGAGCTCGGGATGACGGATTTCGACGAGCTCTTCAAGCAGGTCCCTGCGGCGCTGCAGACGGATTCGTTCGATCTTCCCGCGGGCGTGTCGGAAATGGAGATGACGCGGCGGCTGAACGCGCTGGCCGCGCAGAACGCGGTGCATCTCACTAATTTCTGCGGCGGCGGCTTCTATGATCACTTCATACCCGCCGCGGTTGACGCTCTGGCGGGGCGGGCGGAATTCTATACCGCCTACACTCCCTACCAGCCGGAAGTCTCGCAGGGCACGCTCCAGGCCATCTACGAGTTTCAGACTGCAATCGTGCGCCTCACCGGGATGGAGGCGGCTAACGCCTCCCTGTATGACGGCGGCACGGCGCTGTTCGAGGCGATAATGATGGCTTTCCGCGTGACCAGGCGCAACCGCGTTCTAATTGACGCCGGGGTGAACCCGATATACAGGCAGATGCTCAAGTGCTACTCGGCAAACCTGGCTTTCGAATTCGTGGAAGTTCCGATGAAGAACGGACTTGCGGACAGGGACGCTTTTTCAGCCATGCTCGATCGCAACACGGCCGGGATCATCGTGCAGAACCCGAATTTCTTCGGATGCCTTGACGATTTCACGGATCTGGCCGAGGCGGTCCACAAGGTTGGCGGCCTGTGCATTGCTTCCGTCTACCCGCTCTCGCTGGGCCTGCTCAAGACGCCCGGCGCCATGCTTGCCGATA
>JAGYMT010000555.1 GCA_018400335.1 Kiritimatiellia bacterium
TCCTGGGTTGCAGGCAGAGCCTCCATTAGCTGGAGCCTGAAGACCGATTCCGTCGCCTGTCTGAGCGGGTTTGAGTCATCTGACTGGCAGGGCACCGATGATGTGATTATTGAGGTGCCGCAAGGGGCGGACTCGTCCTTGCGCACGTCCCTGGATGAGCTGGCGGGAACGGTCGGGCTTGAGCGCATCCGGCTCGCGCTGCCGGTGATCATGCGCGGATGGGAACTGGAGTCGGCGCGAAAGATTGTCAGAGATCTTGCCGCCGCCGGCTGGCGGCGCTGGCAGGCGGCCAATCCGGGCGCGTGGAAGATGCTCCGCTCGGTGCGCGGGATTGACCTCGATATCTCGGCGGACTGGCCGCTCTACGTGATGAATCGGGCTTCAGCTCAACAGCTCATGGAGCTGGGCGCGTCGAGCTTCACGCTCTCGCCGGAGGATGGCAAGGAGAACCTGCGCGAGCTGCTCGCCTGTTTTCCCGGCAGCGCTGTCGCGATTGTCTTCCAGGATACGCCGCTCATGATCTCCGAGGCCTGCGTGATGCCTGGAGACGGTTGCCACAGCGACGGAGGGTGCGGGGTGGGGGATATCCGGCTCGAATCGTCGTTCGGGGAAAGGATTCGGGTGATACGGCGCGGTTGCCGGATGATCGTTGTCAATGAGAAACCGTTCTGTCTCGGCGGCCGCATCGGGGAGCTGACGGTTCCCGGCGTCACGCGCCTGATGGTGGATTTCCTGTATAGGGACTGTGCGTCCGACCAGACGCTGGAGATCTGGCGGCGCTTGCGAAGTAACGAGGCCGTGCCCGGAACGCACATTGGGAATTTCGACAGGGAGTTGCAATAAAGGATAACAACGGCGCAGATTGGTGATTGTCTCGTCATCTTGTTCCGTGCGCGGAACCACATAAGAAGCTGTTTGTTAAAATTTTACACAAGAAGACCGAGTTGGGTGGGTGAGGCTGGCTTCTGCCGGGTTCCTGCAAATGGATGCCTGGTTATTATGCCCTCCAAAGCGGGCAAATCCCGTCCGCCTGCAACCCAATTCACGGCTC
>JAGYMT010000556.1 GCA_018400335.1 Kiritimatiellia bacterium
CGCCCGCACAGACGAAGGAAGTGACGGAGAGCGCGGCGGCGGAATTCACCGGCACTTACGTGGTGGGTCAGACGCCTGTGGATTTCGGGGGCGAGGGGGTGTCAGACCTTACGGTGTATGATCCGCTTACGGGCCGGTGGTTTGTCTGGTCGCCGGAGACCGGGGTCATAGCATGGGAGGCGACGCTTGGCGGGCCCGGATTCGATCCGATACCCGGCGACTACAACGGGGACGGGCGCGTGGATTTCGCGGTCTACAGCAACGGTTACTGGTATGCGCAAACGCTGGGCGGCACGTCTATTCTGGACGGGGTGGCGTTCGGCGGCGCCGATTTCAGTCCGGTGGCGGGTGACTACGATGGGGACGGGATCACGGACATGATCGTGTATCACGAGGGCACGGGCTACTGGTATGGCAGAACGGTTGCCGAGGTGCTTCTGATGTGGGGCAACCTGTGGGGCGGGCCCGGGTTCATGCCGGTGGCCGGCGACTTTAACAACAACGGCAGGACCGATATGGCCGTGTACCTGGACGGGTACTGGTATATCAAGACGGCGGAAGACGAGGAGATCATCCTCTTCGGTCTGGGCTGGGGCGGGGAAGGTTTCACGCCGGTGCCGGGCGAATACGACGGGGACGGAGAAACAGACCTGGCGGTGTATCATGAACAGTCGGGCTACTGGTTCATCATCAAACTGGACGGCACCCTGATCCTATGGGCGGAGCGCTGGGGCGGGCCGGGCTTCAAGGCGGTGACCGGCGATTACGACGGGGACGGCATATCGGACCTGGCGGTGTATTACAGCGGGTACTGGTTTGTGAAGGCCGTTGACGGAACAGTGCTCTTCTACGGTGAGCAATGGGGCGCGGAAGGGTATGATCCGGTGGGAAGGTGAGGGGGGAAGAGTGGAAGAGTGGAATGATGGAATGTTGGAATAGTGGAAGAGTGGAAGAGTGGAATGTTTGAATGGGAGTTCTTTCCCTGCCTCGTTGCTCCATCCTTCCA
>JAGYMT010000056.1 GCA_018400335.1 Kiritimatiellia bacterium
GGCGATCTTCTGCACTGGAGCGATGGTCTTTGTTCCGTACGCCATGGCCGCTATCGCATGTGCACCGCCGATCTTGTATATCTCGTTAGTGCCGGCGGCTTCGAGCGCGTAGAGGAGGAACGGGTTCATCTCGCCGGACGCCCCGACGGGGGAGCAGGCGACTATCTCGTGGACTCCGGCGACTCTGGCGAGGGTGACGGTCATAAGCGCGGTTGAGATCAGAGGGGCGCTCCCGCCGGGGATATAGACCCCGACGCGGTGAAGCGGCACGAACTGCTCGCCGAGCACGCCGCCTTTCGGAGAACACACGGTCCAATCCTTTTTCAACCCGGCCTGCGCGAAGGCCGTGATGCGCTTGTGGGCCTCCCTCACAGCTATCGTGAAGGCGTTATCAACCGTCTCTCTTGCCGCGTTCAGCTCGGATTTTTCGACGCGCCATTGATCGGGGCTGAGGGTGGCTCCGTCAAACTCTTTCGCGAATTCCATCACGGCCTCATCGCCGCGCTCGCGGACGGCGCCTATGATTTCGCGCGCAGCGGTTTCCGCGCTTTCGGGGAAGGCGGGGCGGCTCAGAAATTCAGCCACCGGCCCGGAATTATCCTCAAGGTTCCACGATTCCATTCTGATATTGATGTTTTCAGCATTCATGATCCGGCGTTGTTTCCTTTCCCGTTATGTGTCCCGGCCGGGGCCCAGAGCTGACCCGGCGCTGTGAAACCAGAGCGAAATCCGGCCCTCGCGCAGCCCGCCCGGATTCTTCAGGCGGCACTGGTAGAGGGCACGCAGCGCCGCGGTGTTGAGGGCATTATCGGCGGTTGGTGACAGGAGCAGGACGCTGACCGGCCGGCCGCCGGAATCAAAGCGGACATTGAAAAATGCGTTCCAGAAAGCGCCGGGCGTTGTCCATGGATCGAGCGCGCCGCCGCGCCACTCGATTTCGGAGCCCGTGAGCTCGCCGTAACAGGTCATTCGCGCACCCGTCGGGTGTTCAGTGTCCGCTGCGCTGAACGTGCGTCCGGCATCCGTTCGCGCCGGGGAAAGGTCAATCGGCGGCAACTTCCTTTCGGCGCCAGGCGTGACCAGTCCCGAGGTGCGCGCCGGGTCCGCTTTCCTCTCCAGGAAGAGCGCCGGGGAACTGGTCGTCGATACCGCGGGCGCGGTCCAGTTAACGCGGCTGCGCTCGGAAGGGTAGCGAACGACTCCGTTAGGGAGCGCGATGAGAGCCGGCGACCGTAGGGCGATCAACTCTCCGGCACCTGATCCCGACCAGGACTCCCCGGAGAGAAACCGGACCCGCGGCGCAAATGGCGCGCGCGGCCGTGGTTCCGGGATGGCGGGCAGCAGCAGCAGAACAGCCGCCATTCCGGCCGAGGCCGCGCAGACGGAGCCCAGCCACACACAGGCGGACAGGCATCTTCTTCTATTCAGCGGTTTCATCTATCCTCAGTTCTCCCGCAAAAGGCCGGGTGGCCAGGTTGACCTCGCGTATCCGCGCAGCGGTCGCCATATTCATAACCTGCATTACCGTGCCGTAAGGAACCCTCGCATCGGCCTCAATTATCAGGGAAAGCTGCTGTTTCCGGTGCGCTGCCTGCTTGAACGCGAAAGCCAGCTCATCCAGCGGCATCCATTCGTCGTTAAAGAACACCTTGCCCTCCTGCGTGAGGGTTACCACCATCGCCTCGTAGTGCGAACCGGAAACGAACTCGGCGCCAGGCAGCTCGACGATCACGCCGGGCTTGAGCACGAATGCCGAATCAACTGTCGTAAAAAGGGCCATCGCGCACGCCACGTTGATGAGCGCGAGGACCGGCATCGGGCCGCGGAAGGCCCGGCTTTTCGGATAGAATCGGCGCCATCTTCGCCCCTGATATGCTATAGCCTCGCTCATTTCGCACCTTCCTCCGAAAGCAGCTTGCCGGACCCCGAGAAGAACCCGAGAATTTCCCCAAAAGCACGTTCCATATCCAGCGCGATCGTATTGACCTTACCGACCAGAATGTTATAGCCGATGTAGGAGATCACGGCCACAATCAGTCCGGCGGCGGTTGTTATCAATGCCTGCCATATTCCGCCTGCCAGGTCGCCGGCGTGAACGAGCGGGGCTTTCTGCTGGATGATGACATATGTCTCGATCATCCCCAGCACCGTTCCGAAAAGACCCATAATCGGCGCCACCTGCGCTATCGTGGCCAGGACGAAAAAACGGCGCTCAAGGCGGGCGATTTCCGTGATTGCGGAGTCATTCATCGCCCTTTCAATCATCTCGCGACCCTCGCCCTGATGCATCACGGCGGCGCGCACCATACAGGCCACCGGGCCGGGCGTCTCCTCGCAGATGCTGAGCGCCTCGGCGGTATTTCCCCTTCGGAGTATGTTGCAAACGCCCTTGAGGAAATCCTCGGTCTTAATCCTCGCTCTGTGAACGTGAAACGCGCGCTCCAGGAAGACGACCGCCGCCAGCAAGCCTGCGCCGATTATAAGCCAGAGCACCCATCCACCCTGTTGAAGAAACAAAAACATCGCCTTCTCCTAGTAGAAGAATAACCAGTTATCCATTCGTATCCGATTGATCCGCTCCTGCGCATCGCGGCTGGCCGGGATGCCAGCGTCAACAACGCGCTGGTATATATTGACCGCCTTACCCCACTCCTTTTCCTGTTGCTGGAGCTCTGCTGCGTTGAATGCCGCCCGGGTGAACCAGATGTTGCTTTGCGGGTCCCTGCTCCATTTCTCAAGATAACCATATACGACTTTCATATAATATTCAAAGGCTTCCTGCATACGGCCCGATTTTTCCAGACAGCGGCCAATCTTATACTCGGCCTGCCATCTCGAACGGCTTGAGACTTCCGGCGAATCCAGCACCGTCCGGTAGGATATGATAGCTTCGTCATACCTCGCCTTATCATCGGAACCGAGAGTGAACTGGCTGTCACCCTTTCGGAACAAGGCCATTTCGGCGAGATAGCTCTCCGGCTCCAGCTTGATTATCTCGTCGAAAATCAGGATGGCTCCCGCGAATTCGCCCAGCTCGCACAGCGCCTCGCCCTGATAGAAGCGGGCCTCCGCGCGCTTTGCGCCGGCGGGATATTCCTTGATAAGAAGCGCAAAATAATCATTAGCCCTGCGGAATTCCTTCTGCATCAGGGCTGCGCGGCCCGCCCAGAAAAGGGCGAGGTCGGCCAGTCCGGATGCTGAATAATCGCTTGCGAACCTCATGAAGCTGGCCTCCGCCGCGGAGAAATCGCCACGGTTATACTCCTGCTCGGCGAGCCAGAAGGCGCTGTAGGGCGCCCAGTGCGAGTTGGGGAAATCCTTGATGAACTCCCTGAACAAGTCTGCCGCGCGGTCGTCCTCACCCAGCATGTAGCGGCACCACCCGAGCATGTACCGGGAGACATCCGGATCAACGGCGTCCGGATGCTCGGCCGCGGCGTTGAAGAATGAAAGAGCCTTGGAGAAGTCGCCCAGCCGATAATGGATGTCGCCTATGGCGTGAAGCGAGCGGGCTCCGGCGCTGCCGCCGCAGCCGTCGAACACCATCGAGTATATTGAGAGCGCGTCATTCCATCTGCCCTGGTTCTCTTCGATAGCGGCAATGCGGAGGAGCGCCTCACCCGCGAGCGGTCCGCGCAGGTCTTTGTCCGCGAGCGACCAGAAAAGTGATTCGGCTTCAGATTTCTCGCCGAGCATAGCCCTTGCGGCGGCGACCTGAAACATGGCATGGTCAGCGATCGGGGTCTCCGGATACAAGGCAATCACTCTCTCGTAGGCTTCGATGGCGGACTTGAACCGGCCGGCGGCGAAGCGGGAGTCGCCTATCTTGAAGAGGCAGCGGGCCTTGTCGGACTCCGAGGCGGCAAGCTCGACCGCCTTCTCAAAGGCTGCCTGCGCCTCCTCGTGGCGGCCCAGCATGAGCAGCGCCCAGCCCCTCCCTTCATTCGCCGCTGCCGCGCCGGCCTGGTCCGAAAAGGTCCCTAGATAATTCTGGTACTCCGTAAGCGCCTTGTCGCCGTTTCCCGCCGACAAGAGAGTCTGCGCCAGCTCAAGCTGCACGGTCCTCGCGGCCTCGGGCGATGGGCTCGATGATACAAAATTGCGGACGAGCGCGATGCCGTCATCGGTCCGGCCTATCTTCAGCAGGATTCGGCCTTTCTTGAGATTGAGGCGCGCTTTCGCGGCAGGATCCGTGACCTTGGCCAGTCCGGCATCCAGCAGGGTGAGCGCGGAGAGATAGTCGGACTCTGTTCTGGCAGCATCGGCGAGCACCGATATTGCCGGCACGCGCACCATGTCCGGAACCTGTGAACCGTTAAGAAGCGGATTGAGGACCTGTTCCGCATCCGCCATACGTCCGGCATTCGCGTAGATGGTCCCGAGCTTTATCCTGCACTCGTGCCCGATCCGGTTTTTGAGATTGAGCGACAGTAGTTGTTCCAGCACTGCAGCCGCCTCATCATCGCGGCCGGAATCGGAAAGAAACGTGCCCCACTCGAGGAGGTTTCCGGGCGCGTCGGGGGAGTCGGGGTAATTCTCAGCGAAACGGGCGAAGCAAGCGAGCGCATCGTCCATTCTGCCCAGCCGGGCGGACGCCAAGGCCTGAAGCCTTATCATGTCCGGGATATGAGCTGACTCCGGGTGATCCTGTTCAAACCGGCGGGCGAGCGCGATCGCCTGGTCCCACTGCTGCAAGCCGAACTGTGCATAGACCAGCCCGGCGTCGAAGCCGTCGGCCAGGGAGCCCTTGATTGAGGAGTGTCCGCTGAGCACTTCCTGCATCGCCTTGTAATCACCGAGTCCGTAAAGAGCTTCCGAGAGGAGCAAAGCGTATTCAGCTTTTTCGGAGGGCGATTTCGCATTGTCGAGGAGCGTTGAGAATTTCTCGCGCGCAACGGAATAGAGCCCGTCATCGAGGGCGGCCCGGCCGTGTTCGAGCGCGGATGTTGCCGGGGCGCCTGCCGCATTTTCCGCCGCGGACGGACCGCAATAAAGAGCGATAGCGCATGGCAGGACGCATGGCAGGAGCGCGTGTTTCCGCAAGAAGTTCAGCATGATGATTCCCCCGATTCATGAATCATATGCTTTTCCAGGACCTTTCGCAACATTTGTCCCGTATATGACCGATCGCATCCGGCCACCTCCTCCGGAGTGCCGGCGGCCACGATGGCGCCTCCGCCGTCTCCGCCTTCCGGGCCGAGGTCAATGATGTGGTCCGCGGTCTTGATCACCTCCGCATTATGCTCGATCACGACCACGGTGTTTCCGGCGTCGCGAAGCCGCTGGAGGATGTTCAGCAGCCTCTGGACGTCCGCGAAATGCAGACCGGTGGTTGGTTCGTCGAGCAGGTAGAGGGTGCGCCCCGTCGCCGCCTTCGACAGCTCCGCGGAGAGCTTCATGCGCTGGGCCTCGCCGCCGGAGAGGGTGGTGGCGGACTGTCCAAGCTGCACGTAGCCCAGCCCCACCTCCGACAGGGTACGCAGTTTTCGTTCGAGCGCCGGTATCCTGGAAAAGAATTCCAGCGCCTCGTCAATTGTCATGTCGAGGACCTCGGCGATGTTCTTGCCGCAGAACTTCACCTCCAGCGTTTCCCTGTTGTAGCGCCGTCCGCGGCACTGCTCGCAGGTGACGTAGACATCCGGCAGGAAATGCATCTCGATGCGGATGATGCCGTCCCCCCTGCATTTCTCGCAGCGTCCGCCCTTGACATTGAAGCTGAACCGGCCCTGACCGAACCCGCGCACCTTGGAGGCGGGAAGCTGGGCAAAAAGCTGGCGAATGATAGTAAACGCCCCCGTGTAGGTGGCGGGGTTGCTTCTGGGCGTGCGTCCTATGGGAGTCTGGTCAATTACGACAACCTTGTCCAGCCGTTCCGCGCCGGTGATGCGCTTATGGGCGCCGGGCTGCTCCTTTGATCCGTAGAAGCGCCTGAACAGAGCGCGGCGCAGGATATTGTCCACCAGCGTGCTCTTGCCGCTTCCGGACACGCCGGTGACGCAGATCAGGAGGCCGAGGGGAAAGGCCACGTCAATATTCTTAAGATTATTCTCGGTGGCGTTAATGATCGTGAGCAAGCCGCCGGTGGGCGGTCTCCTTTGCTCCGGCGTTTCGATGCGGAGGTTTCCGTTCATGTAGCGCGCTGTCATGGAGCGGGGCTCGCGGAGCAGTTCCCGCGGCGTGCCGGCAAAAACGACCTCGCCGCCATTCCTTCCCGCGCCCGGCCCGAGATCAATCACGTAATCGGCCTGGCGAATGGTATCCTCGTCGTGTTCGACCACAACCACGGAGTTGCCGAGGTTTCGCAAGCCCTGGAGTGTGCGGATCAGCCGCCCGTTGTCGCGGTGGTGAAGGCCGATGCTGGGTTCGTCCAGAACGTAGAGCACTCCGACGAGTCCGGAGCCTATCTGGGTTGCCAGCCGAATGCGCTGGGCCTCGCCGCCGGACAGGGTTCCGCTCTCCCTGTCGAGTGTGAGGTACTCCAGGCCAACGTTGACAAGAAACCGGAGGCGCGCGCGGATCTCCCTGGTTATCTCTCCCGCTATCTTCTCCTCCTGCCTGGAGAGGCCCAGGCGTGAAAAGAACCGGAAAGCTTGACTGATGGACATCCCGCAGATTTCAGCGATGGATTTTGAGGCGACTTTGCATGCGAGGCTCTCCGGCTTAAGCCTTTCCCCGCCGCAGTCGCGGCAGGGTCGTCGGCTCATGTACTGTTCAAGCCGCTTTCTGACGATTTCGCTGTCGGTCTCTTCGTGCCGCCGGGCGAGGTTGGGAAGAATGCCTTCGAAGGGACGCTGGTGTTTGCGGTACGCGCCGCCGCGCCACGATCCGAAGGCGACCGGCTCATCGCCCGATCCGTGAAAGAGAACCTGCTGCACCCGTTCGGGCAGGTCCTGAAAAGGAACCGAAAGTTCAAAGTCATAGTGCTTGGCGAGCGAGCGAAGGACCCGATTGTAGTAGATTATCAGGCGCCGGCCGCCCCGCCGCCAGGCGTGAATTGCGCCCTTCTCGATGGAGAGTTCCCGGTTCGGGACCACGAGATATTCGTCAAACACGAGACGTACGCCGAGGCCGGAGCAGGATGGGCAGGCTCCGTAAGGACTGTTGAACGAGAAGTGGCGGGGATTGAAGGTCTCAAAGCTCAGTCCGCAGCCGGGACACGAGCGTTTCTCGGAAAACAGCGTTTCCCGCGAGCCTCCACCGTCCTGCCAGAGAGCCGTAAGCACTCCCTCCCCGATGCGCAGAGCGAGCTCCACGGAATCGGTCAGGCGGGGGCGAATGAGCTTGGTGATAACCAGCCTGTCAACGACAGCCTCGATGGAATGCTTTTTCTTCTGATCCAGCGTCGGCACATCATCAATCTCGCAGAGAGTGCCATCCACCCTGACGCGAACGAAGCCGCGCCTGCGGACCGACTCGAACACCTCCTCATGGCGTCCTTTCCGGTCCAGCACCAGGGGCGCCAACAGAGAGAGGCGAGTGAGGTTGGGCAGCTTGATGAGGCGTTCCACGATCTCCTCCGCGCTCTGGCCCACAACGGGCTTGCCGCATTTCGGACAATGCTGGTGCCCTACGCTGGCGAAAAGCAGCCTCAGGTAATCGTGGATTTCCGTACTCGTCGCAACCGTGGAGCGCGGGTTGCTTCCGGCCGTGCGCTGTTCGATGGAGATGGCGGGGGAGAGCCCTTCGATGGCGTCCACGTCCGGCTTCTGCATCTGCTCGAGGAACTGCCGAGCGTAGGCCGACAGGCTCTCAACGTACTTGCGCTGGCCTTCCGCAAAAAGGGTGTCGAAGGCCAGTGATGATTTACCCGATCCGCTCAGGCCGGTTATGACCGTGAGCTTGTTGCGCGGCAACTGAACGGTGATGTTCTTCAGGTTATGCTCGCGCGCGCCGGCTATCTTTATCCAACTATCGTTCATGCAGTCCGCCATTCCGCTGAAATGCCATTCATAAACCACTAATAATAGCACATGCCGACCCACATTACCAGTCAGAGTTTTCGCGGAATTACCGCGGTTAAGGAGGAGTTTAAGTGTCTCGAAAAACGGGGCAGAATCGGTTGAATGAACGGCAACATCTCACCGCACGAGGGGAGGCGCTTAACCGCACACTTCAC
>JAGYMT010000057.1 GCA_018400335.1 Kiritimatiellia bacterium
CTACGCTATCTTGTTGCGAATATTAAACGCCGTGAACGGTTACAAAAAAGTGGGGCAAGGCAAGCCCTGCCCGGGGTAGCCTTGGCGAAGCCTGGGTCCCGCCGAGCCGTCTTCTTGTTTTTATTGAAAACCGGACATGGTTCGAAATCCGGCTGCACGATTCAGCGAGGGCGCCGCGTCTACTCAGGTTGACGGATTGTTCCCTGTCTCCCTGCTCCTTGCCTGGGTCTTGGCGTCAACCATCGCGCGAACGAGGTTCTGGGACCCGGCATCGAGTCGTTCAAAAACGGCAAGGGATCGCAATGCGGCGTCTTCCTTCTCAGGATCGTGGCAGAGGACCAGTATCCCGACCTGCGGCGCGAGCCTGACAATAGCGTGCAGCAGTCCTCCTGCATCGGTTCCGAGCATTTGCCTTTCTATAATAATTGCATCCAGATCCTTCGCTGATTCGATGCATGCCAGCGCGGCGCCTATATCCTTCTTCATATCAACTCCGGCGCCCAGCCTGCTGAGTCCGTTTGTAAAAGCGTCAGTCGCGCCTCCGGAATCGGCGGCGAGAACGTGCCATCGCGAAACGTAGACGCTCAACTCGTTCTGCGGCAAATCATCCGCGCCGGGGGAACGTTCGCGAGTGTCGAGATGCGGCAGGCATATCCTGTAGAGGGACAAACCGCCCGGCGCGGTGAGATGCTCGAGTTTCCCGTCAGCTTCTTCGACGATCGAGCGCACGACCGACATGATTACGCCGCTCTCGTCGCTGATTGGAATGGCTTCTTCCATGGCTTTGACATCATCCTGATCGTTGTGCCCGGCGGGCGCAGAAGCGGATGTCGAGATGAGAATGACGGCGGCGTAGCGCCGGTCAACCGCCAGAAGATGCTCATTGCCCGGGGGGCTCAAAGTGATCATCACGGTTCCGGGACGCGGCCGGGCATCTGCCGCGAGGAGTCCGATGTTCAGGAGCACCTGCTCAACCTGCGCGGGCGTGAGCGAAACGGTGGGACAAGCGCCGTTGATGGCGGTGCGAACCGTCCATCCGTGGCTAAGCGCAACGCGAAGTAAAGACGCGGCTTCCTTGACGTTATCAGCCAGATTGTTCGTCGGATTGCCCGGCTCGCCGGAACGGCTGAGGTCGAGAAGCATTCTTGAGAGCAGGGATCCCTTCCTGGTTTCGTTGTCAATCACCGCCAGGGACTGCCGTATGGTTTCCGGGTCCAGGTCAGAGCGCTTGAGCAGCGATGAATGACCTGAAATTGCACAGAGGATATCGCTGAAATCATCCGCGAGTCCGCCGGCTATGCGGCCAACAAGCTGTAGCTGAGCCACCTGCTTCTTTCGTATCTCAAGTGCGCGCGCCTCCGTCACATCGCTCACTAGAATAAGGATTACGCCGGCGGCGGGCTGGGATCGGAACCTGAGGGAGCGCAGCCCCTTCTCGCGAAGGCAGTCAGTCTGCGTCTCACGCGGATGCCTGGATGCGAGAAGCATGTCAACGGCCTGTCGGTTCAGGCTTGGAAAAGCGTTGAAAAAAGTGGCTGGAATAATGCCGTCTCCGGTCTCGACAAGCTCCTTGCCCGCCGGGTTGGATCCGAGAATGGCGCCGCTGCCGTCAAGGACGAACAACCCGTCGCTCAATTGATCCATGGCGTTAACGAAGGTTCCGATTCTCCTGCGCCCTTCGGTCTCCGCGGTGGAACGAATTGCCAAAAGGCCGAGGGCTCCGGCGAGGAACATGAAGCCCATGGTGAGCGACCAGATTCCAACATTCAACTGCCGGATGGTATCTTCGGGGTCCTGTTCGAAGATCGTCTCCTCGATATGCGCTATGATCAGTCCCGCGGTTACCGCGGCGATAATGAAAAGCACCACGATCTGCAGACCGTAACGCCATGCGCCCTTTGGAAGAATGGTAGTCACTGTGATTCGCCGCCGACATCAGCGTCGCTTTCATCCGCGCTCGCGGCAGGCGCGGTCGTCTCCTCGGGCGCGGCAGGCTCTTCTTCCGTATCCTCGGGCGCCGGAGCGGGTATTGGTTGAGACTTGCTGGGGCCGAGCGGTACCATCTCGAACCCCTCAATGGCCTGCCAGCCCATGGTCTCGTAGCCGGTTGAAGGAGCAGCGTCCTCAAGAATGGTCGGTGTCAGCATCATGATTAGGTTATGCTTTTCCGTGAGTTCCTCCGTGTGCCTGAACAGCAGACCGAGAATGGGGATGTCGCCGAGGAAGGGAACTCGCTTCTCCTTCTTGACAGTGGCGTATTCGATCAAACCGCCTATCATGAGCGTCTCACCGCTCGGCACGTTGACGCGCGTAGTGAGGGTGCGCGTGCTCGTGACCGGGTAGATCGAGCCCTGTGCCGTGGTGATGTTCTCCACGAAGACGGTCATCTCCGGATTAACGGTCAGGCGCACCACGTCGGACTCCAGGTCAATCTCCGGTATGACCCACAGCTTCAAGCCAAGTTGGACCTCAGTGGCCTCCTCGGAATAATCGGTCTGCGGCGCCGCTCCGGCCTGAACCACGTCTTTCGTGAGCGTGATCTGCCAGGTCATCTCGCCCACGTGAATCTTTGCCTCGACCCTGTTGCCGACGATCAGGAGCGGGTGTGCCAGCATCTTGGCGTTGCCCGTCTTCTTTAAAGCGCTAAGAATCAGCGACACCTCGGAAACCTGCAGCAGGGCGTTGGCGGTCTTGGTTCTGGTTATAGCGTTGCGGACCGTGTCCCCGTATTCGGATGTTATCTCGCGGCCTGATGATATCGAGTCGTCAATCGAGCGCGTGGGCGTTACTACGGTGCGCGCCACCCAGTTGCCGGAGTCGGGCGGCGACTCCTCGTAGGTTGTTGTCTCTTCCTCATACTGGCGTCCGTCCATATCGTAACGCTTGTTGAGCACGTCATCATACGAGCGCCTGTCGAATCGAAGGTCCTTGTTTTCCTTTGAATTGCCCACCTCGCTGGTGTCCGACCACGACCATTTCATGTCCTGCAGGCCGGCCGACACGCCGAAACCGTCCAGCATTTCCCAGTCAAACCCGATCTTCGATCCGTCGGAGCTTGTTATGTCAATGATACGGGCCTCGATGAACACCTGCGGCTCGCGCTTGTCAAGCTTCTGCATGAGAGTCATCGCCCTTTCCAGATACTCCTTGATGTCGGTGATAACGACGACGGTGGTAATACTGGGATTCTGCCTCGGCTCAGTGGTTGCGAAAGGCCGCGACGTGGTCTCAGCGGATTTCAGGCTCGCCAGGTGCTGTTCCTTGCTCTGACTGGTGATGATGCTCCCTCTGGGCGAGAGGACGTTCATCTGCTTGATCTGCTCCGCGAGGTCAACCGGATTCAGGTAGTGCGGCTTGAAAACGCGGGTTACGAGCGGCTTGGTGTCCTCAAGCTGCTTGAGCTTCTCCTGGTACATTTCGGAGGTGACGACCATTATGATTCCCGACGGATCTTCGATCATGGAGAGCCCCACCGACCCCAGCACCAGATTCAGCGCGGCTTTCCATTGAACGTTCTTGAGATTGGCCGTCACGAAATGGTTTGTGAATGAGCCGGCGACGATTATGTTGGCGCCGGAAATTCGGGAGAACATGTTGACGACGTCAGGCACGGGCACCTCGTCGAAGGAAACTGAGATTACGCCCGGAACTGCAACATCCGGCTTTTCGGGGCCGGCGGGAAGCTCCTGCCGGCCCGGAGAGAGCAGTTCAAAAACGCCGTTCTCCTCGGCAGCTTCCGCCGGTTGCGGCTGCGCGGCTGGAGCGCCTGTCTCTTCCATGGCGTTTGGAAAGGCCTCTAAGGATTCAGGTGACTCGGCTTCCGCTTCGTGCTGTTCGGCGCTTTCCATGGCCGGTGCGTCGGGGAGGGGGGCAGACTCTGTCTCCTGGCCGCCGGCCCAGCCTGCCGCGGTCACGAGCGCGATACATGCCAATACACGGGAAAGAACGGATGTTTGTTTCATTATGAGAGATCCTTGCTGTTATTCCTCTGCCGACGATTGCGTAATGGTCGCTGAAGCGGTTTGGCCCTCGGCATCGACCACAGTTACCACGTTCACTCCATAAGCGCTCGGAACGGCGGTGTAGCCGGCAGTGTGGCTCGAGTCCGCTGAATAGGAGATTGTGCCCATGCCGACATTGCCGACCGACCATGAATATGGCGGGGATCCGCCGGTGACCGAGAATGACGCGTAGTAAGCCGTTCCCATGAGGTCTATTTCAGAAGGATAGATCGTCATCGTGTCCTCCACCGGCGTGATGCCGGCAACAGCGGAATGGCCCTCCTGATCAATCACCATCACGCTATTATACCCGACTTGCAGACAGGTGTAAACCGCCTCGCTCCATCCCATCGAAACCACGCTTCCGTTTTCGGGCGTGCTCACGCTCCACGTGTAAGGTCCCACGCCGCCCTTGCCCTCGAAGACCGCCGTGCTGCCCACGACGCTGATCATCTGCAGTTCCGGGGTTATTTCGAGGTCGGCGCTGGCGGGCTCTTCCCTGTCTCCGCCGGAATAAGGATTCTTCTCGAAATACTCGTCGGCGCCGGCGTAATCCTCGTTCTCGTCGGGATCGGTCTCGCAGCCGCCCGCCATGAGCAATGCCGCCACGACCAGAGCGGCCGGACCGATGTTCTTGAAACCAATCATCTTTACAGTTTTATGCATTAAATCCTCCGCCTTGCAGAAACACGACTCCAGCTGTCGGGACTTGAAAAAACTTTCCTTGAATCATAATGCCGCAAACCTGCCGCCACAAGAAAAAAAGACAATAAACGCGTCTACTTCTCGATCTTGAATTTGACACCCTTCATGCTGATGCCGTGAACTTTGAATTTGAACAGCTCGCCATCCACCGTCACGGCCACGATGTCGCCCTTCTGAACCATGGCGCCGTTCACGGTTGCAAAAACACGGCCGCCGGACTTTATTGTTCCGCCGTACCGCAGCTTGGCAAGTGCTTTTTTGCGCTGCTCGTCCCTGACGGCAACCTGCTCAACCTGCTGCTCCTGTTCGGGGATTTGTTCGGGCGGGAGATAGCCAACCGGCCAGAACGGATCGCGCAGTTCAGCTCCTATGCTGAAGTCCGCGGGTTCGGCCCGGGGCGCGGCATCATTTCCGTTTCCTCCATTCTCCGCGCCGAAGGCGCGGGGAATCTGAGTGCAGAGCGTTGCGCCCACGGCAATCGCCGCAATATATGACGGGTTGAAAATATGACGCAGGTCATTCATGAGGTCATTGTTCTTCCTGTTCCTTCAACGTGGGGCGATTATCCGGATCCGCCCAGATCAGCCAGGACACAACGAAATTCACGGTGTGAAGCCGGGGGCTTGCTTCCTCCGGGCTGATGGTTACCCCTGAAACGGAGGTGTAGGGGCGCTTCTGCTGGATATTGTGGAACGCCTTAGCCAGTTCGTGATAGCCGGATTCAGCCACGACCCTGGTCTGAAAGACCTTGAAAGAGCCGGTCCCGCCTTGGATTATGGCCGGGTCGCCGGCGCTTGTTATTGCGACAATATTAACCCCGGTGTCGGCAAGACAATTCCTTATGGTCTCTTCCATTTCGATCATATAGTTGCCAAGCACGGGCAGGGGTATGAGTGATTCAGCCTTCTTCAGTCGCGCCAGCGCCTCCGAGATTTGCTCCTGGACCATGGCGCGATCACGCACCACCTTCCTGATATCTTCCAGGCTGGCTTGTATCTTGGCCGCCTCCTCCCTTGTTGTCCTGGTTTCCTCTTTCATCGGCATAACCAGGAAAAAGATCAGCGCAAAGACGGCGCCGCACCCCATGAGGGCCGCGATCGCTATTATCTGCATTTGTTCTTTCTTGTTTGCCATCTTAATCCGCAATCAATTGGCAACCCGTCTTCGCATCGGCCGGTTCTCGCCCATCTTCCTGGGTTTGAAGGTGCACGTTGCGTCGAATGTCCAAACATCGTTCTCCCCCGGATCCCCGGATGCGCCAAGCAGTCTGATGTCCACGTTGGACATCAGTTCGGCCAGAAGCCGGCTCTCCTTGATACCCTTATTGAAGCTTTGAATGTCGTTCCTCGGATTTTTGCCCGCTATTTTGCCCTTCATTATCATCAATAACTGGCGGGCGGGGACGGAATCAACTGCCTCTATTGTCTCATTGATCATGAGTCGCGTGAACTGCACGTTGGACGGCGCAAGCGTTTGCAGTTCCGTGAGCATTTCATACCAGCCCAGCCTGGACTTGTTCCATCCGTCCACTTCCCGCATCAGGCGCTCATACGCGGCAAGATCGTTCTGCAGCTCAAGGACCACGGCATGCACCGTCTCGAGCTGCTTCTTTTCTTCCTTGGCGCCCGCCAGATCCCGCTTTGCCTGTCGAGACGCAAAGAAGATAGGTGTCATTATGCCGAGAATGATTAACGGCAATCCGACCGCGGCCACACGGATGATAAACTTGCGGCTGATATTGCTTCCGCTGCGGATCTCCGAATCAAGAATAAGATTAAGTTGCAGGTTCATGATGGCAAATCCCGGTTCTACAGTGTCTTTGTCCGACTGGGCGAATGAGGGTTACGCAGAGGTCTCCTCGAAAACGCTGAGCGCCGCGCCCACGGCCGAAGCAAACATTGATGAGAAGTTGTCGTCTTTTTCCGTCAACACGTCCTCCGGCACCGTGATCCCGTCAAACGGACTCCACGCGGCAACGTCAACCGCGAGAGCCGATTTCACTTCATTTAACCAATCTTTGGGCACTCCGTGCGGAACAAACACGGAGGCCAGGTGGCAATCCTCTCGCCGCTCAACGAAATGTTTTGAGATCACCAGTTGTTTGATGAACGGCTCCGATGCTTCCTTGATAAGTTGCGAGATGTCAAACGATCCGTCCCCGATGATGTCCATCGCCGTCTGCCCGTCAACGCCCAGATTCTGCTGAACCGCATCGAGTATATGCTGGGATCCGAAGTCGAACTTGCGGATCAGCGACACCTGTCCCTTGCTGAAGAAAAGAAGAAAAGTGCTCTTCACCCCGAATTCGATCAGGCCGATATCCGTGCTGGAGATAATCTTGCCGGGACCCTGCAGAAAGGCCGTCACCGCGGCCATGCTTGAGCTCTCAATTGAAATCGGGGCGGGGACTCCCGCCGGGAAGAGCGATGCGGCCGCGCCGCACAGTTTGTCGGGAAGCGCCAGTGTCAGCAACTTGGTCTCCGATCCGCGTCCGTGCGACTTGCTGACATTCTTATAGCCTATCCTGAACTGAATATCTTCGTCGAGACCCAGCAGCGCCTTGATCTGAGACTCTGCCTCAGCGCCCAGTTCGCCGGGGAAGCTGAGTACCTTGACGACCGCTTCATCATCGGGAACGCATATGGCCACGAACCGCGCCGCAAGGCCGCGCGGCAGGCTGAATGAAGGCCTTGCCTCAAAGTCGGAGGATGCCAGTGCGGCCAGATCGACGGGAGGCAGCAGTTCCGCCGCAGCGAGCGTTATATCCCCGTCGCTCTTCTTGAGTCTCACGCAAGCAGTGGCTCTCGGGTCGAAGTCGACAGCCGTCAGATCCTGCGGACCCTGTTTCCTGGCCTGCCCGGTGAATTTCTTCAGCAATTGATCCAGTTGCCCATTTATTGCCATATTCCGTATATCATACAACAAGGGTTTTGCATATGCAAAGAAAAATTTCGCCACCTGTTCTCAGAGACAAGGAAATGCCAATGCGCTTTCCGGCCTGCCGCAGGTCCGCCCGTGGAGGAAACACTGCCGCAGGTCCGCCCGTGGAGGAAACGCTGAATACCTGAAATCTTTCAACGAAGTTGGCTAGCTCCTTAATTTTCGTTTCTTTGAGTAAATTTATCAAGCCAAAGGCATGATGAGTCAAACAAATTTACGCAAGCTGTTTGATTATGTCGTCGCTTGGGTTATGTGTGTTCAGATGTTCAGGTGTTCAGCGTTCAGGAAGGATTCGAATTTGCGCCTGTTTCAGCCGAAGCGTTGAATAGTGATTGCAAGCGCATTTATTACAGAAGCGGTCGGTCGCAATCAAGCGATTTATGCATGTCAAACGGGCACATGCCATTCATGCGGCTTTTAGCAGTGTGATCAGGT
>JAGYMT010000058.1 GCA_018400335.1 Kiritimatiellia bacterium
CGGCGCAGGCATGGGTGAGGGTTGGCGAAGCCATTGGGAGGAAAAAAGAGATGGACAAGAGCACTCAGAAAGTACAGGAGGCTTTTCAGAAGGCGCAGACCGCGGCCCATAGAGCCGGACATCAGGAGGTGGATAGCGACCACCTTCTGTTCGCTCTGCTCGAACAGGAGGACGGGCTCGCCGCCCAGTTGTTCGAGCGGATGGGCATCTCCACGAGCTCGATCAAGGGCCGCGTGGAGGAGGCTCTCGCCAAACGCCCAAGCGTGAGCGGACCCGGCGCGGAGGCCGGCAAGGTGTACGTGACACAGAACCTTAATCGCATCCTCGCCAAGGCAGGCGACGAAGCGCGCAGGCTCAAGGACGAATACATCTCCGTCGAACACATCCTTCTCGCAATGCTGGACGATCCAGGCTCGCCCGCGGGCCGCATCCTCAAGGAGGTCGGCGTGCTGCGCTCCCGCTTCCTCGAGACGCTCATGCAGGTGCGCGGCAACCAGCGCGTGACCAGCGAGAACCCCGAGGAAACCTACGAGGCTCTCAAGAAATACGGCGTTGACCTGGTGGAGATGGCCAGGCGCGGAAAGATGGATCCGGTCATCGGCAGGGATCAGGAAATAAGAAGCGTGATCCGGATACTCTCGCGCAAGACCAAGAACAACCCTGTTCTCATCGGAGAGCCGGGCGTAGGCAAAACCGCCATAGTCGAGGGTCTGGCCCACAGGATAGTCCGCGGCGACGTGCCGGACGGACTGAAGGATCGCTCGCTCTTCGCGCTCGACGTCACCTCGCTGCTGGCCGGCGCGAAATACAGGGGCGAATTCGAGGAGCGTCTCAAGGCCGTCCTGAACGAGATCAAGAACTCCGAGGGAAAGATCATCCTCTTCATAGACGAGCTGCACATGATCGTGGGAGCCGGCAAGACCGAGGGCTCTTCGGATGCAGGCAACATGCTCAAGCCCATGCTGGCGCGCGGCGAACTGCACTGCATCGGCGCAACGACCCTGGATGAATACCGCGAGCACATCGAGAAGGACGGCGCCCTGGAACGCCGGTTCCAGCCGGTCGTCGTGGATGCGCCGTCCGTAGAGGACACCATCTCCATCCTGCGCGGACTCAAGGACCGGTTCGAGGTGCATCACGGCGTACGAATACAGGACGGTGCGCTCGTGGCGTCGGCTGTGCTCTCCAACCGCTACGTGAGCGACCGGTTCCTCCCCGATAAGGCGATAGACCTGATGGACGAGGCATGCGCCTCGATCCGCACGGAAATTGACTCCATGCCGGCCGAGCTCGACGAGATCACCAGAAAGGTCAGACGCCTCGAGATCGAGGAGGCCGCCCTGAAGAAGGAGAAGGACAAGGCCAGCCGCGCGAGACTCGATGAGCTGAGAAAGGAGCTGGCGGAATTGAAGACCGATGCCGACGCCATGAGGGCGCGCTGGCAGAACGAGAAGGAACTGCTGGGCAGGCGCCAGGCCGTTCGCGAGAAACTGGAAAACACCCGCCGCGAAAGCGAGGAGGCTGAGCGCAGCTATGATCTCGAAAAAGTCGCCAAACTCAGACACGGCGATATCCCGGATCTTGAACGCCAACTGAAGGCGATTGACGCGCTCGTCACGGAAAGCGGCGAGCAGTCCCCAATGGTGAGAGAGGAGGTCACTGAGGAGGAAATCGCGGAGGTAGTTTCGCGGTGGACGCGAATCCCGCTCACCCGTCTGATCGAAGGCGAACGCGAAAAGCTGCTGCGGCTTGATTCGGTGCTCCACGAGCGGGTTGTGGGCCAGGACCAGGCGGTGCAGGCCGTCGCGGATGCCGTGGTCCGGGCGCGGGCGGGAGTGAAGAACCCCAAGCGCCCTATCGGGTCCTTCATCTTCCTGGGCCCGACCGGCGTGGGCAAGACGGAGCTGGCCAAGGCGCTGGCGGCAACGCTCTTCGACTCGGAAGAGAACATGATACGCATAGACATGAGCGAGTATATGGAGAAGCACACCGTGTCGCGGCTCGTCGGCTCGCCGCCCGGCTACATCGGTTACGAGGAGGGCGGCCAGCTCACGGAGTCGGTCAGGCGCAAGCCCTACGCCGTACTGCTGTTCGACGAGATCGAAAAGGCTCATCAGGACGTGTTCAATATCCTGCTCCAACTGCTCGACGAAGGACGCCTCACCGACTCGCACGGACGCACGGTGGATTTCAAGAACACCGTGGTCATTATGACCAGCAACATGGGCTCCCACATCCTGCTCGAGGGGATTGACAGGACAGGCCATATATCGGACGAGGCCCGGAACGAAGTCATGACGGCGCTGCGCGCGCAGTTCCGGCCAGAGTTCCTGAACAGGGTGGACGATATAGTGCTCTTCAAGCCCCTCACGGAGAAGGAGATCGAGCGTATAGTCGAGCTGCAGGTGAAGGAACTCCAGGAGCGGCTGGCCGATCGCAGGATCACCGTCGAGCTTTCGGAAGATGCGAAGCTCTATATTGCCAGGAAGGGCTATGATCCTGTCTACGGCGCGCGCCCGCTGAAGCGCCTGATCCAGCAGGAAATAGAGACGCCCGTGGCCAGATTGCTGCTCGCCGGCGACAAGACCGAGGGCGTGAACATCAAGATAGCAGCCGAAGGCGGCGAGTTGAAGATTGAAACAGGATGAAAACTGTTACCATAGCAATTGATCTCTCGACCAGCGCTGCGAGCATTGCCGCGCTCAGCGGCGGCCGCGCGGTGGCTGAACGCGGCTGGACCGAGACCCGCGAGCGCACGGCCCTGTTCGATATGATTCCAGCGCTGCTTGAAGAGGTCGGCGCGGACCTGGACTCGGTGGACTCCTACGTCGTCGGGCTCGGTCCCGGCTCGTACATGGGTCTGCGCATCTCGCTCTCAGCCGTCGCGGCAATCGCGCTGCCCGATCAGAAACCGGTCCACGGCGTCAACAGCGCGGAGCCGATCGCCGCGGCCGCCATGGCGGAATTCTCTTGCAGCTCCGCGGCGGTGGTGGGCGACGCCCGCAGAGGATTTCTATGGCTCAGGGTTTTCGGCGCGGAACAGGATGCGCGGGGGGGCGAAGGCCGGGACGAGACATGGCGGCTGGTCAAGCCGGAGGAACTGGGCCGGATTTGTCCGCCGAACGCCGTTATCGCAAGTCCGGACTGGGACAGAATCGGGACGATTCTCGAACAATCGGCGCCGGATTCGGCGTTGCTCATCAAGGAACGGCGTACGCCATCGGCCGCCCTGCTCGGCCGGATCGCGGATGAAAGAGCGAGGGCGGGGAGCGAGCCCGAACCGCTCGCGCCAATCTACATCAATCCCGCCGTTGCCCAGCGCACGCCGCAATCCTGATTTTGACCGCCCGAAATAGTCACGGCGTGCTCGGAGAGCTCGCCCTACCTCATAAATGCATCCACAATGCGTTCTTAACCGGTAGGGCGGGCTCTCCGAGCACGCCGCTGTCAACAGCAAAAAGACCATAATCAGAATCGTCCCGGAGCTTGACAAGCGCCCGATAATTCGCAATTATTATTCTTTATTCGACTCCAAGGTACGGTCGTCGTTTTTGGGAAAAAGCTATGAATCTGCCGTTTGTCCGAGAAGTCATTCCTTTCCTGGCAGTCTGTCTGTGCCTGTTCGGCGGGGCCGGCCTGGTGTTCAGACTGCTTAAGCGCAGAAAGACGGCCATCTTCTTCTATGCCCTTGCCGTCATCTCATCCTGCTACATGCTGTATTTCTTCCGGGACCCGGAGCGTACCGCGCCGACCGATCCCGCGGCGATTCTGGCCGGCGCGGACGGCGTGATTATGGCCGTGAAGGATGTTGGCGAGCACGAGCTTCTGGGCGTTGAGACCGTGCGAATCAGTATATTCCTCTCACTTTTCGACGTTCACGTCAACCGCGCCCCGATCTCCGGAACGGTCACAAAGCTGGGCTATTTCCCGGGCAAGCGCTATTTCACGTTCCTGGAGGAATCATCGGAACATAACCAGCACAGCGTGATCCTGATCGAGGGCGCGGAAATAACTTGCCTCGTGAAACAGATAACCGGGCCGGTCGCGCGCAGGGTCGTCTACTGGCTGAAGCTCGACCAGGAGATCGCCGCGGGCGACAAGATAGGCATGATGAAGTTCGGGTCGCGCCTCGACATGTACCTGCCGGTTCGGGACGTTGAGGTTCTGGTTAAAGAGGGCGACAGGGTGACGGCCGGCGAGACCATCGTCGCGAGGCTCGCGGAGCGCGCCATCGAGGACGAAATGGATGTCGCGTCCGACAAGCCCGACGTCGTGCAGGACTGAGTTTTCGGCACTATCAGTGCCTCAAACCATAAAAACCACGACAAAAAAACAAGATGATGGCGATGTTCAATTCTCGGCGCGCTCGGAGAGCACGCCCTACCTGTTCAGAATGAAGGTAGGGCAGGCTCTCCGAGCATGCCGTTCTTGGGTTTCAAGCGGGTGGGCTTTTTTGCCCTCATTAGCAAAGGGAGGCGGATTTTCAATGACTTGGCGACAGATCATACCCACAATATTAACGCTTTTGGCAATGCTGTGCGGCTTTTTCAGCATTCTCCTTTCGCTGGAGGGGAACCAGCACTACCTTCGCGCCGCTCAATTCATAATGTTGGCCATGATCCTCGACGGGCTTGACGGGAATCTGGCCCGCAAGCTGAAGGGAACCAGCCCGTTCGGCGCCGAGCTGGACACCTATGTTGACATGACAGCCTTCGGCCTGGCGCCCGCCGTGCTGATCTATCAGTTCGCCCTTCACGGCTTCTTCGTGTGGCGAGTGCTGATGACGGCATCGGTCGTGCTTTCCGGTGTAATTCGCCTGGCCAGGTTCAAGGTGAACGATGTCCACCGCGGCCAGGCCGGCTACTGCGGACTGCCCATAACGGCCAGCGCCGGATGGGTGGCGCTGTTCGTATTCCTGAGCGAAACCGGCGCTTACGGCGAGATCTTTAATCTTTACCAGGGGCCGGTGGCCATTCTGTTCCTGATCGGCGTAATAGTCATGATCTCGCTCCAGGTTTCAAACGTCCGCTACCCAAAACCTTCCAAGAAGATGGTCATCTTCGTGCCATGCGTGGTGCTCGTGACGCTGCTTTTCATTCCGTTCGGCGATGTCGCTCGAATGTCCGCAATGCTGATGGTGGCGCTCGGTCTGGCTTATGTCATTATCGGCCCCTTCTTTGTGAGCTACCAGAAGCGGCGCTCAAACGGGAAGGTTGAATGCGCATGAGCAAGGATAAACCACAGCGCGCCCGTCTCATCGGAGGCATACTGAACGATCTCGACAAGTATGTCGTATCGCTCCAGGAACAGGGCATCAAGAGCATCAAGTGTCCACCCGGCACTTCCCTCGGAAAAACCGCGCACAAACGCCCGGCACCCGTGAAGGACAACGCTCCCCGCAAGGTCGCATCAACCGCCGCGGCCGCCAGCGCGCCGACCGCGCCCGCCCCGATTTCCGAAGGCTTGAAGCAGGTACAGCGCGAGGTTGCCATGTGCAGGAAATGCAGGCTCCATGAGAAGAGGAACAAGACCGTGCCCGGCCAGGGCGCCGAGCATCCGGACGTGCTATTTGTAGGGGAAGGACCGGGCCGGGATGAGGACGCGCAGGGAATCGCATTCGTCGGCGCGGCGGGAAAGCTGCTGACGAACATAATCTCCGCTATGAATTACGAACGCGAAGAGGTGTTCATTGCGAACGTTGTCAAGTGCCGGCCGCCGGAGAACAGGAAGCCGCTTCCCGACGAGATGGAAGCATGCCTCCCCTACCTCAAGGCGCAGATAGCCGAATTGCGGCCTAAGATAATAGTCACGCTTGGCGCGACCGCGCTGGAGGGCCTGATCGGTCCGCCCGTGAGCATAACCCGGCAGCGCGGCAAATGGCTTGAGTTCGAGGGAATCCCGCTCATGCCCACCTTTCACCCATCCTACCTGCTCCGCAACCAGGCCGCCAAGAGGCCGGTGTGGGAGGACATGCAGGACGTGCTCAAAAAGCTCGGCCGCAAACCGAGGAAGACACCCGCTCACCAGGCGCCGACCGGCGACAAGCCGGGCGCGCCCCAAGCGGCTTCCCACGCGAGCACCCGGCCGTCCAGCGAGTAGATATACCACAGCCCGGACACAGTCCCGTAGACCGCGAGATCGGCGACCTGGTCGCCGTCGTAGTCGCCGGGAACGGGCGCCAGTCCCTGTCCGCCCCACGGGACCGCCCAGCCGATCAGGATTCCGGACACCGAACGCAGATACCAGTGCCCCCCGACGGGGTCGTAGACAACCATGTCGCAGACTCCGTCGCCGTCATAGTCGCCGCTCACCGGTTCTGCACCGGGCCAGCCCCACGGCTCATCCCAGATCAGCAGGTGACTTGTGGTCGCGCCATCCCACGCGACGATATACCAGTTGCCGTGCGAAGTGTCGAACACCGCGAGATCAGCTATCCCGTCGCCGTCGTAGTCGCCCGGGACGGGAGAGAAGTCAATGCCGCCCCAGTAGACTTCCCACGCGATCAGCGTTCCATCAACCCCGCGCATATACCACGCGCCGTTCACAGGGTTATACACGACCATGTCGCTTATGCCGTCCCCGTCGTAATCGCCGGACACAGGCAATGCCCCGTCCCAGCCCCACGGTTCCGCCCAAGCCAGGATGCCGCCTGCTTCTGACCCTGTCCACGCCTGTATATACCACAGGCCGTTGACAGTGTCGAAGACGGCCATATCGCTTATGCCGTCCCCGTCGTAATCGCCCGGCACGGGCACAAGGCCTTCCCCGCCCCACTGCTCGCCCCAGCACACAAGCTCTCCGTCCGGCATGAGGATGTACCACCGTCCGCTCGATCCGTCATAGAGCGCAAACGCCCCGGACCCGGCGCCCCCGAAATCGTTGCCCGACGCCCACGCCACGGTCAGCGTATTGGTGATTGTAGAGTTGACACCCGTGCCGTAGACGCTCTCCGCCCGAACGCGGTAATAATAGCGAACGCCATGGATCAAGCCCGTGACGGCAAAGGTTGTCACCAGGCCGGCATCGCGATCCGCGTAAGCCGGCGCGAGATTCGTGAAGCCGCTGTCCGTCGCCACGTCCAGCCGGTAGTTAGTCGCCGCCGTCACAGGCTCCCAGTTCGCGAGAAAGCCCGCGCTTGTGATCCTCGCGGGCGCGAGTATGTGCTCGCGCACCTGTTTCTCGTATGCGCCGATATCCTCGCGCGCGCCGGCCCTTCGCGGATTGCCGTCGAGATCGGTGTCGCCTGATACCGACACGCTCCCGCCTGCGTCTATGCAGGGCGAATCCCAGTGAAGCCGCCAGTCTCCGTCTGCCGCGTCAACAAACAGCGGATCAACCGCCAAGTTGTTCGTTCCCGGCATCAGCGGATCGGAGCATGAATTCGAGATGGCGACGGGACTGTACTTATCCAGGGCGAGGTAATGATTATTGGATGTCGCAGCGGTGTTGTCCCATAATATCGTGTTGGCCACGCGACCGTAATCAATGACGAACAGGCCGCCGCCCCTGTTCGCGGCGGTATTGTTGACAATCGTGCAGTTGATGATGTTGCCGGCATACTCGATCACGCCGCCGCCTGCATCCTGTTCAGCCGTGTTGCCCGTCACTAGCGTATCGCGCAATGTGCCGCCGATATTTATGTAGAACCCGCCGGCAACGCCCGCGCTGACATCCGGCTCGCCCCAGACGGCAGTGTTATCGCGGATCACGCAACGCCGGACTTCTCCGTCGTTCTGCAGCCACACACCTCCCGCGAAAGCAGCCTCGTTGCCCGCGATCAGGCAATCGCGCAACAGACCGCCATCATTCAGTAGTGCGCCGCCGCCGTGACCTTTCCAGGTGCCGGCATGGTTGTCAAGCAGCGAGCAGTCGTCCATTATCCCGCCCTCCTGAAACCAGGCGCCGCCTGCTTCGTAGATGCCCCAATTGAGCCGGAACACGCAATTACTGGCATATCCGCCCTTTTGAAAATGCGCGCCTGCTCCGTTTTCGGCAGCATTGCTGAAAATCATGCTGTTATAAATCGAGCCGCCTTCCAGGAAGTACTGATATTGCGGATCGGTTTT
>JAGYMT010000059.1 GCA_018400335.1 Kiritimatiellia bacterium
TTCCGAAGAAACGCTCGCTGCTTCTGCGCGCCGGCCAGCCGGCTGTTACGAAGGTTTATCTTGAGTCCCTGATCCGCAAGGGCGAGGGATTTCTCTATTTCGGTCCCGGGACGGCGCTGGACGGATTGAATGTTCACAGGATTCATATTCCATTTCGGGATTTGGGCAGTGCTTTCGCAAGCCTGTTCCGCTTTGCGGCGCTGGACGTCGCCTGGCGCCGGGTTAAGAGTATTCCCGCCGTCGGCAAGGCTGTGGGTTCAGTGTCCACAAGGCTGGCGTCGCCTGGCGCGGCATCCGGCCGCGCAAGTGTCCGTTACGCATCCTCCGTGGTTTCAGCATCGCTCAGGTCGGCCGGGTCGCTTGGGCTCAGAGCGCTGCGCCGCGCTCTCGCATGGATGGGGAGCTTGCGGGATAGGTCGGTCGGCGGACGGACACTTTCCGGGTGGGGCTCTCTGCTGGCCGGACTGCCGGTCATTGACGAAGTGTTTTTAGCTGTTTCCGGATGGGCATGCCGCTCGGCGCGAGCCGTGCGCGATTTCTTTGCAACGGCTGTCGTGCGTGATGGAGCGTTCAACATGATGCCGGCCAAGGTGATCCGAGTCTCGGCGTCGAAGCCGCCGTTCAGCAATGAGTTCATTTTCGAGTCGGCATGGTTCATTCGCTATTCCTTCGCGATTGACGACGGGGAAAGGGCGTTGGCGATGATACGTTTGCTCCCGGAGTTTCTCAGCGAGAGGTACCGGCCCCATGCCGCGGCTTGGAAGACCGTGCATATAGTGTGGGATAGGGATCCTGCCGAACTGGATCGTTCGGATCTTGAGCGACTTCTCTTTCTCGCTGCCGAGGCGAACTTCAAAATGGTGCTGTTTGCGCCCGATCCGGGCTTATCGGACCTGCGCAAGCTGGTTGATGAGTCGGGGAATGAAAGTATTACTGGTAATTCGCATTGTACATGAGCCCCTGCCGCCTTGTGCGGCAGGCTCTGGAGATTGGGTGAACAGGATATCTTGCAAACCATTCGCTTTTCTGTTGGCGTTAGCCCTTGCCGCCGTCTTTGCCGGGTGTGTCGGGCTGCCGCGCGTGGATTCGTCTCAGCCGGCTGAATATGTGGTCTTCGTCCAGGCGGACGGAGTGTGGCAGAATTCCGGGGTCTACGCCCGGCGCGGAGAGCTTATCCAGTGCGAGGCCGAGGGGCGCTGGGGAGACGTGGATGGGATGTACGGACCGGAAGGCAACAAGAAGGTGTACAAGGATCACCTCGGGGTGTCGGCTCCCGCCTATGGACTGCTGATGATGCTGTCCACCGAGACCAATAAGGCGTTTTATGTGGGATCGGAAACAAACATCGCCGCTTACAGATCCGGCCACGTCATGTTCCGCAATAACGTGTCGCTTTCCCACAGGTCGTCCGGACAGGTGAGGGTCAGTCTCAAGGTGGTGCATGATGCCGATGACGATGGCGTGTCCGATTTCGACGAGATTCACGTCTGGGGCACGGATCCATTGAACCCTGATACCGACGGCCACGGATTCGGCGACCTCAACAAGATCTCCGAGATGCGCAAAGCGCGCGAAGCCGCATCATCAGGGTCAGACCTGAACAATGGACATTGACAGTGGTGTAGGAATATTTCAGTTTCTATCTCATACCAAGCGTGTGGAAATTGAGGTTTGCCGAAGCCGAGTATCGCTTGACCCATAGAGTGGCGGAAGACAGGCGGTATTTCTGTCGGAAATCATCATCCTGCGTCAACAAGCTGGCAGAGCCATTCAGGTCTCCATTGTCCATTGTTGGTCGCGCTGAAGAAGTCGACTCTACCCTCTCGTTCTCGTCGTCGTCCTCGTCCTCGTTCTCGAAAACCCCAGCAAAATCGAGGACGAGGACGAAGGACGAGGACGATCACCGTCCATGGAACGGACTATTTCAGCAGAATCCATTGTTCAGGTCTGACCCTGACGGCGAGGTGCGGAGATCGGAACGAAGGCTACGTTTTTTCATTTCCACACTTGTTTAAGTGTGGAAGTGGAAATGCGCGGAGGCGAATGCTTGCCAAACCCGCTCAAGCTGCTATCTTACACACCTTGGTTTCTAATAATGAGGCACTTATGTTCTCAAGACTCTTCATACGGATACTGGCGATTTTCTGCATGATAGGATTCGGCATTCTTGCCCGCCGGATGGGCATCCTCAGCAGGGACACGACTAACCGCATGGCAAAGGCGGCAACCTCCTTCTTCTATCCGGCGCTGATCTTCACGTCGCTCGTGAGCAACTTCACGCTCGACGGCCTGCTCAAGAATTGGGGGTTGCCCGCCGGGGCTCTTCTTATAATGCTGACGGGCTACGGGATCGGCATCGCGTTTTCGATTTTCGTGAAATTCTCCGGGGAACAGGAGAAGAACCAGTTCGTCTTCCAGTGCGCCATCAACAACTATTCCTTCCTCCCGCTGCCGATTGTCCTCATGCTCTGGGGCGACGCCGGCGTGGCCGGCCTGATTTTCTCGACGCTGGGCTCCGAGCTGGCCGTGTGGACGATTGGCGTGTTTGCGCTGTCCGGCAACAGGTTCAGGAAGGAAAACCTGCGGCGGCTGCTCAGCATGCCCATGATCGCACTCATGGCCGCAATCGTCGCGGTTGCCGTCAAGGACAGCTTGGCTCCTCCCGCCGGATTGCCCTTTATCACGGAAGTTTGGGGTTCGTTCTTCTCGATGCTCGATATTTTCGGAAAGGCCACGATCCCGGTGGCGATGTTCGTGGCGGGCGGAAGGATGGCCGAGCTGAAGCCGCACCATGTGCTGACGCTCAAGCAGGGCTGCGTGGCGGGGTTGCGGCTCGTCGTGATCCCGGGAATAGCGGCCCTGTTCCTTTATGCCCTTCCGTTTTCCGAGGAGACGCGCCTTATTCTGCTCGTACTGGCCACCATGCCGTCGGCTATTTCAAGCGTGGTTCTGAGCGAGGCGTACGGCTCGGACACGGATTTCGCGGCATCGAGCGTTCTGACAACGCAGGTTCTTTCGCTGGTGACCATCCCTGCGTGGATCGCGCTGTTTCTCCGCTAGCCTGCCGATAAATTACGCTCTTCTTGTGGATGTTTCTTGCAAATATTCCGCGTCTGCGTCAGACTTCCACAAACGCGTAGGAGTGCAAAGAGGGAGAACCGTATGGACTCAGATGCCCTTCGAGAAGAGTACCGGAAGGAACTGCAGAAGCGGCTCGTCGAGTCGGAGGCTTACGTCCGCGCCTACGAGGATGACCAGTTGCTCAACAGGCATGAGCTGCGACCGGTCAGGCTCCAGCTCGAACTGCTGAAACCCGAGCTCGCCCAGCAGGAACATGGGATCGTTTCCACGATAGTGGTGTTCGGGAGCGCCAGAACCCTTCCGCCGGAAGCGGCCGCCAGGCGCCTCGCCGCGGCGCACGCAGCGCTTGACGCGCGTCCGGACAGCGATTCGGCGCGCGCTGACCTCAAACGCGCCGAGAAACAGGCGGAGCATTCCCGTTACTATGCCGTTGCTCGCGAATTTGGAGAATTGGTTTCGTCGCGCTGTCAGCGCGGCGGCGATTGCGAATACGTGATCGTGACGGGCGGCGGACCGGGCATAATGGAGGCGGGCAACAGGGGCGCGTATGACGCCGGCGCACAGAGCATCGGCCTCAATATTGATCTGCCGTTCGAGCAGGCGCCGAATCCATATATCACGCCGGAGTTGTGTTTCAATTTCAGGTACTTCGCGCTCAGGAAAATGCACTTCCTCATGCGCGCAAGGGCGCTGGTCGCCTTTCCGGGCGGCTACGGAACGCTCGATGAGCTTTTCGAGACACTCACCCTCGTCCAGACAAAGAAGATTCCGCCGCTGCCGGTTGTGCTTGTGGGCCGCGCATTCTGGGAACGTATCATTGATTTTGAAGCGCTGGTGGACGAGGGCGTGATATGTCCGGCTGATCTCGATCTTTTCGTCTTCGCCGAGAGCGCCGACGAAATATGGAGCGCCATAACCGGAGAATGAAGGAGTAGTTTATGACCGGTATGCAACAAGTAATTTCCGCGGGAACTAAATTGTGCCTTTGCGCCGCCGTTCTTTCGGCGCTCTGCTGCGCGGGATGCTCAACAAAACAAGGAGATACGAACATGACCAGGAAAGCCGCCAAGCCCTCAAGCCCCGATAAGTCCGCGCAGTCCGAGTCCGCCGCTGCGGGACTGCCCGACGGACTCTACGCAAAATTTGCCACATCGAAGGGCGATATCATCTGCCGGCTGGAATACGTCAAGACGCCGCTCACCGTATGCAGCTTCGCGGGGCTTGCGGAAGGAACCATCGAAGCCAGAACCCGTCCCGGCAAGAAATACTACGACGGGCTTGTCTTCCACCGTGTCATTCCTGATTTCATGATCCAGGGCGGCTGTCCGATCGGCGCCGGCACGGGCGGCCCCGGCTATCAGTTCCGCGATGAAATCGTCAGGGATCTCAAGCATGACGGACCCGGGATGCTATCCATGGCCAATGCAGGACCCGGCAGCAACGGCAGTCAATTCTTCATAACTCATCTGGCAACGCCATGGCTTGACGGAAAGCACACAGTCTTCGGCAGGGTCGTTGAAGGACAGGACGTGGTCAACGCCATCCGGAATGGTGATGTGATCAACAGCGTCACCATTCTTCGTGTCGGAGAAGCCGCCAAGGCGTTCCGGTCCGACCAGTCCGCCTTCGACAAGCTCATGAAGGGGAAGTGAGCGGGGCATGGCCCCGCTCATTCCTCGTATGCTTGCGTTTGGGTTGAAAAAGGGATATGTGCTCTTCCTGTAATCCTCGCTTGCCCTCTCGTGCAAAATAGTGCAGTATTCTGCCACATCCAGCGGGTTGAGTAATAAGTCAAGCACATGAGGTCGCAGGTGACACCAGAGAGCGAATGGCAAACACGCAAGCAGCGCATTGATACAAGGCTACGATCTCTCGTTCAGCCCTGGAGTATTGTTCCATACCGGGATGATCTCGACACCTCATCCCTGCACGCTGTTGCCGTTGAGGAATTTCCTACTGCTTCCGGTCCCGCCGATTACGCCCTTTTTGTCAATGGCCGGTTGCTCGGCTTCATCGAGGCAAAGAAGGTTTCCGTTTCTTCACAGAATGTTCTCGAACAGGCCAAACGCTATTCAAGAACGGTCGCCGATGGCCCGGGAAACTGGAATCAATATCGCGTGCCGTTTTTATACTCCACGAACGGTGAACAGTTTCATTTCATTGACGTGCGCCCCGAAACCAGCTACTCGCGGCAGGTGTCGTCTGTGCATACGCCCGACGCGCTTGCCGAGCTTTTTGCGCGAGCTCCGGATTTCTCGTGGTTCAGGGAGAACGAGTTGGCCAATCCCAGGCTCCGGCGCTACCAGGAAAAGGCTATACATAGGGTTGAGCAATCAATCGCCAGCGGTGAGCGCAATATGCTCGTGGCAATGGCCACCGGAACGGGTAAGACGTTCACTACCGTTTCGCAGATCTATCGCGCGCTCGAATCAAAGCTGTTCAAAAGGGTGCTTTTCCTCGTTGATCGCAGAGCCCTTGCCATGCAGGCCGTTCGGGAATTCTCTTCATTCACCACGCGGAAGGGCAATAAGTTCAACCAGGAATACGAGGTCTATCACCAGAAATTCCGTCGAGAGGATTATGACGACGATAACCCCTTTGACCCCAGGATTCTTCCCGAAGCTTATCTCACAAGACCCGATACTGGAAAAACTTTCGTCTACGTTTCCACGATCCAGAGAATGACGATCAACCTTTTCGGGCCTGCAAGGGCGCGGGAAATTACAGGGTCTGAGCCGCGCGACGAAGGTCGGGAGTATGACGAAGACGTCGGCAAGTTCGATATCCCTAACCATGCTTTTGACTTGATCATCGCCGACGAATGCCATCGGGGCTACACGGCGGCGGAGACCGGCATCTGGCGCGACGCGCTTAATCATTTCGATGCCGTGAGAATCGGCCTCACCGCCACGCCCGCAGCCCACACGCTGGCGCTCTTCAGGAAGGTGGTCTACCGCTACAGCACGGAGGAGGCCATTCTCGACGGCTACCTGGTGGATTACGAGCCGGTGAGGATCAATTCCAAGGTTCGCATGAACGGCGTCTTTCTGAAAGAGGGCGAAGAGGTCGGCGTCGTTGACACCGAGACCGGCGCCGAAACGCTCGACCGGATGGAGGACGAGCGCGAGTTTTCCACCGCGGAGGTCGAGCGCAATATTACGGCCCCGGACAGTAACGAGAAGATTATTGCGGAAATCGCAAGGTATGCCGCCGCCCATGAAAAGCAGTTCGGCCGGTTTCCGAAAATGCTGATCTTTGCCGCTAATGACCTGCAACACACATCCCATGCCGACCATATCGTGAGCATCTGCCGCGCCCGGTTCGGGAGGGGTGATGATTTTGTCCAGAAGATCACGGGAAATCCCAACGTTGATCGTCCGCTTCAGAAGATTCGCGAGTTCAGGAACAGACCAAACCCGTGCGTTGTCGTCACGGTTGATATGCTTAGCACCGGTGTTGATATTCCGGCGATCGAATTCATTGTGTTCATGCGCCCCGTGAAATCGCGTATTCTCTGGGAACAGATGCTCGGACGCGGCACGCGCCTTTGTCCCGGTGTCAATAAGGAAAAATTCGTTGTGTTCGACTGCTTCTGCGGAACCCTGTTCGAGTACTTCAAGGGGGTGACCTCGTTCGCCGACATGGTTCCCGCCAAGGATCCGATCCCAATCGAGAAGATCATAGAGAACATCTACCAGAACATTGATCGCGACTACAGTGTGAGAATCCTCATTAAACGCATCAGGCGCGTTGATCGCGCAATGAGCGCCGACGGCCGCAAGCAGTTTGAAAAATTCGTGCCGGACGGCGACTTGGGCCGCTTCGCCGACGAGCTGCCGAACCGGATTAGAAAGGATTTCTCCGAGACCTTGAAGCTTCTGAGGAACAAGGCTTTTCAGAAACTGCTGGTGAACTACCCCAGGGCCAAGCGCAGCTTTTTCGTGGGATATGAGACGAAGGACGAAGTTTCGTCGGAAGCCATGATTCACAGGGGCGCCGACTACCAGAAGCCGGAGGACTACCTCGATGCCTTCGCGCGCTTTGTCAGAGACAATCCCGAGCATATTGAGGCTATCACCATCCTGCTTGAGCGTCCGAAGGAATGGCGGACGGACCTGCTCCAGGATTTGTCCATAAAGCTTAAAGAAAACCACTACATCGAGCGGGAGCTTCGGACTGCCCATAAACTCGTTTATCACAAGGCGCTTGCCGATATTATCTCCATGATCAAGCACGCCGCCGGGAAGGGTCCGCTTCTCGATGTCGAGGAACGAATTGCGCTCGCCGTTCAGATGGTTTGCGGGAACAGATCGTTCTCGGAAGAACAGCGGAAATGGATCGAGTACATCAGACAGCATCTCGTCGCGAATCTCAGCCTGGGCCTGGATGATTTCGACGCATTCCCGGTGTTCGAGCAGCGCGGCGGCCTGCGCAAGGCGCGCAGGTTGTTCAAAGACGAGCTTGAATCCCTCGTGCATGATTTCAACGCCGCCGTGGCGGCGTAGAGGGGAGTCAACAACATGACGAAAAAAACCAGGAACACATCAGTTGTCGAAGTGCATCACTTGATCTTACAAGTGCGTGGACATCGTGTCATTCTGGATGCCGATTTGGCTCGAATCTACGGCGTGGAAACGAAACGACTCAAAGAACAAGTTAAGAGAAACGCGGATCGTTTTCCCGATGACTTTGCGTTTGTTCTTACGCAAGAGGAGGTTGTGAACTTGATCTCTTATTGTTGCAGTGTCTATTCCCTGCTTTATCTTGTCAATCCTAAACAGCGTGGCCAGAGCCGAGTTAAAGGTTGACATCTGGTCTTCGTTAGAAAAAAAATCATCCATCTTGCCTTTCTCTCATGGTTTGCCTTAATCTACTTTATAAAAACATAAAAAGTATATAAATTTAACATACATCATTTAGTAGAAGTTGATAGCAATGATGAG
>JAGYMT010000006.1 GCA_018400335.1 Kiritimatiellia bacterium
GGCACAATTGCGGCGGGGGTTGTCGTGAGGGCGAACGCCGGGCTTCCATTGATAGCCTGCGAAATAGATGCGATATGGTCCGCCCTTGACATAGAGCGTGGCGCGATATCGCTGGCTGATGTCAAAAGGAATTATGGAGGATTCAGCTTTGGTGCCGGATTCCATAACGTTGTCGAGACGCATCACGGTCGTCCTGCCGCCCTCGGATGGCACAAAGGAAACGCGTTTCAAGTTGTGTGTGAATTCGTTGCCAACATCCTTATAGTCAATCAACCAGCCATGTAAAGGATCCTCGCGGTCGTCGAAGCTGCCGTTCTTGATCAGGTTATTGGTCTTCTGCGCTGTCGCAACGGACGCACATGCCACAGCAACGAATATCGCAATATAAATCACCTTCATTTCACCTCCTCTTTCGCTGTTACGTAAAGAGCTTTTAATTCTTATAATATAAGGGAAAGGCGGCTTGTTGACAAGCTTGAATTATTCTTTTACTTATATAATCCACAACGCATATGACGGCTACGGTGGGAAAGAGGCGCCTCAGCGTTGCATGGCGTGGACAAGCGAAAGTCCGCCGATGAGCATGAATCCCAGCCAATAAATCAAAATGACCGGTATGGCATTGAATTGCAGGTTGTTGATCGCGTAGATGAGCGTGAACGTAGTGTAGATGACCAGCAGGAGTTCCGCCAGGACGGTGATGTTGAACCGGTTGCGATAGTGGCGGCCCTTCCACGAGAACGACTTGCGGTCAGACAGGTTGAATTTAGGGGTGCGGGTGAATGGGCTTTTCCGGCCCATAACCGCGCTTAAGACAGCCTTTGTGTTAATCACGGAAAGTCCGATAGCGCCGACCATGAGGATCGGCAGGAAAAGCCCCCGGCGCTTCCAATCGGCGTAAAGCTCGCGCTGTGCGCAAATGTAAAAGAGCGGGTAGCTGAAGGCATTGACGGTGAAGAGAGCTGTCAGCCAGAAGAACAGCGCCGAATCCGGATACCTGATCCCCATGTACATAAGCGGGAAGCAGAGCAGGGAGATCGCAAGCATTGCCGGGAAGACCATGTGGTTGGTCAAATGAACCGTGGCTTCAAATTTCACAAGCCACGAAATGGTCGGATTCCGCCAGATAGTGGGCAAAAGCTTTCTGGCGGTCTGAATGGCGCCCTTGGCCCAGCGGTACTGCTGGTTCTTAAGCCCGAATACTTCAGCCGGAATCTCTGCGGGACAGACAACGTCATTGACATAAACGAATTTCCATCCAGCCAACTGGGCTCGATAGGAAATATCCATATCCTCGGTAAGCGTGTCTTCATGCCAATTGCCGGCGTCAATGATGGCGGTTTTGCGCCAGACTCCGGCAGTGCCGTTGAAGTTGATAAAGATTCCCGAGGAGTTGCGCGCGCCATGTTCCAGGACGAAATGTGCGTCCAGCCCGATGGCCTGTCCCCGGGTCAGAATCGAATAACAGGCGTTCAGGTGGCCCCACCGGGCTTGCACCACCCCGATTTCGGCTGATGAGAAGTGGGGCATGGTCTTGCGAAGAAAGTCGTGCCCGGGCAAAAAATCGGCATCAAAAATCGCAAGAAAATCCCCGCCGGCTTTTGCAAGCCCCATCTTCAGTGCGCCGGCCTTGAACCCCTTTCGATCCGTGCGATGGAGATACTGAATGTTGATTCCCTGCGCCCGGTATTTAAAGACCAGTTGTTTTGCAATGTTCTGTGTTTCGTCCGTTGAATCATCCAGCACCTGGATCTCAAGACGATCACGCGGATAGTCCAGCGCGCAGACGGCATCAAGCAGCCGGCCTGTGACATATCGTTCATTGAATATCGGAAGCTGCACTGTCACGCGGGGCCATTCCGTGTATTCGCAAACCGGTTTGTCGCGACCTGCGCTGTTCTTGTGATAGAGGTAAAGCATCAGATACGCATGGGCGGCGTAAATTGTTAACACGAGCATAAGCGCCGTGTAAAGAACCAGCAATAATATTTCAAGGAATGTCCACATACGAAACCAGGAAAACAGCTTGATCCTGCAACCGGTTCATAGTCGGGCAATGGTTTAGCATTCCCGCACGGATTGTCAATGTTGAAGTGAATCGATGTTGAAGTGAATCGACTGGTGCGCCGAAGCATTCCGGCGAAGGAGGATGGCGGCGTGTCGGAAAAGTGACAAGAATATCGTTTTTGTCTCAAACAACCTGCCGACTAACAAGCCGGTGAGGGTTATTTGCGAGGAACGCGACTGTTCGCGAAAAAGCAGCCGGCGGCTATAAAATCTCGAAACAGCGGATGCGGAGTCAGTGGTGAAGACTGGAACTCCGGGTGGAACTGACAGGCCACGAACCACGGGTGATCCTTCACCTCGATCATTTCTACGAGCGTTCCGTCGGGTGAGAGGCCGGAAAATACCATGCCGGCCCCGGCCATCGCATCTCTGAACTTGTTGTTGAACTCATACCTATGCCTGTGCCGCTCGCTGATCGTTTCCTTTCCATACGCCGATCGCGCCCTTGAACCATCGCCCAGCACGCATGGACAGGCACCCAGCCTCATGGTCCCGCCCTTGGCGCACACCTGCTTCTGGTTCTCCATCAGCGCAATCACCGGGAAGGGCGAGGAATCATCGAACTCGGCGCTTCCAGCGCCCTTCATTCCGCAGACGTTCCGGGCGAACTCTATCACCGCACACTGCATGCCGAGGCAGATTCCAAGAAAGGGAATACGGCCCTCGCGTGCGTGGCGCACGGCATGTATCTTTCCCTCAATGCCGCGTCCTCCGAACCCGCCTGGCACCAGGATGCCGTCCACGCCATCCAGCAGCTTCTCGAAACCGGGCTTCTCCATATCGCCCGACTCCACCATCCTGACCCGGACATTTAAGCCATTTGCTATGCCTGCGTGAGTCAGCGCCTCATAAATGCTCTTATAGGAATCTTTCAAAGTTATGTACTTGCCCACGACCGCTATTTCAACCTCGCCGCCGGGCGGCGCGATGAGTTTTGCGACCATCTTCTTCCACGCGCCGAGGTCAAGCCGGTTGACGTGGAGATTCAACTTCTCGAGAATATACACATCCACGTCCTGCGCTGCAAGATCAAGCGGCACTTCATATATCGAATGTGCTACGTCCTTCTCCTCGATCACCAGCTCCGGCTCTACGTTGCAGAACATGGCCAGCTTATCCCTATGTTCCTTCGTCAGGTTGTGCTCACAGCGGCAGATGAGGATGTCCGGGATGATGCCTATGGCGCGCAGGATGCCCGCCGACTGCTGCGCCGGCTTGGTCTTCAGCTCGCCCGCGGCCTTCAACCACGGCACGAGCGTGACGTGGATGAACAGCCCGTTTTGCCGGCCTGTCTCCTGCCTGAGCTGGCGTATGGCTTCGAGAAAGGGGAGCGATTCGATGTCGCCCGCCGTTCCGCCGATTTCGGTGATGATGATGTCGGCGCTCCCGTCGTCGAGCGAACGGATAGCCAGCTTGATCTCGTCGGTTATATGAGGAATCACCTGAACGGTCTTGCCGAGGTAGCCGCCTTCCCGCTCCCTGGAGATAACGGAACTATAGATGCGGCCGCTTGTGAAATTGCTCGCGCGGGTGCAGTTGATGCCCGTGAAGCGCTCGTAGTGGCCGAGGTCAAGATCGGTCTCGGCGCCGTCCTCCGTAACGTAGACCTCGCCGTGCTGGTAGGGGGACATCGTGCCCGGGTCAACGTTCAGGTATGGATCGAGCTTCTGCAGCCTCACACTGTATCCCCGTTGCTTCAGCAGCAGCGCGAGTGATGCCGCGGTGAGCCCCTTGCCGAGCGACGAAACAACGCCGCCTGTAATGAATATGTGTTTTGTCATCTCTGTTCCCAATCGCCCTTTCCCTGAGTGCCTGCCGGGTCAATGCAATATTCGCCGGAAAAACAGGCGGTGCAGTAGTCGCCCGGATTCTCGAACGGCGAGAGAAGCCCCTGCAGGCTCAAGTACCCGAGGCTGTCCGCCTCGATGAAGCTTCTCACCTGATCAACGTCCCGGCCTTCCGCGATAAGCTCCTTCTTCGTGGCGAAATCTATGCCGTAGAAGCAGGGAAATGCAATGGGCGGACACGACACTCTCACGTGCACCTCTTTGGCGCCCGCCTGGCGCAGGCAGGTTACGCGGCGCCGCACCGTAGTCCCGCGCACTATGGAATCGTCAACCACTACGACCCGCTTTCCGCTCACGACTTCGGGCAGGATCGATATCTTCATGTCCACGCCCTGCTCGCGTTGCCGGTCGAGAGGCATTATGAAGGTGCGACCTATGTAATGGTTCCTGATGAAGCCGTAGTCAAGCGGAATGCCGCTCCGGCGCGAGAAGCCGAGCGCCGCCGAATTGCCGCTGTCGGGAACGGCGATAACGACGTCGGCATCTGCCGGATGCTCCTCGGCCAGCTTCATACCGCAGCGCACGCGGATGTCGTGGACGTTCCTGCCGAAGATCGTGCTGTCCGGCCTGGCGAAATAGACGAGTTCAAAAATGCACTGGGCAAGCCGCTCCGGGACGTCCGCGAATGTGCTGGAGCGCAGGCCCTTCTCATCAACCGTAACCAGCTCGCCGGGCTTGAGCTCTCGCGTGAATTCGGCGCCCACCTGCTTCAGAGCGCACGACTCGCTGGAGAAAACCACTCCGTCGCGCAGTGTGCCCATGCACAGGGGCCTGAGGCCGCGCGGGTCGCGGGCCGCCATAACGCTGTCCTTCGTCATCAGCAGGAAAGAGAATGCGCCATCGAGTTCGGAGAGCGCGCGTTCAACGCGGCGCGGCCGGCGGCGGAACATCGGATCGGCCAGAAGGTGGATGAGGACTTCGCTGTCCGTGCTCGTCTGGAAAATGGCACCGGCCATCTGATACATCGAACGAAGCTTTTCGGCGTTGACCAGATTTCCGTTGTGGGCGACCGACCAAATGCCGTCCACGCATTCAACCACAAGCGGCTGAACGTTGTTCAGGCGGCTGGAGCCTGTGGTCGAGTAGCGAACGTGTCCGATTCCGATGTGGCCAGGCAGCCCGGCCTCGAAGGCGGCGGTGTCCAGATCGCCAACCAGACCAAGGCGCTTGACCGATTTCACGCGGTTGCCGTCACTTGTGACAATGCCAACCCCTTCCTGGCCGCGGTGCTGAAGCGAAAAGAGCCCCTGGTAGATGCAGTTTGCCGCGCCGGGGACGCCAAAGACCCCGAAGAGACCGCACGCTTCCCGTGGCTTGTCCTCTGAGGCGCTAATACGCATAAATCCTTCCATACGGTCTGTGCGAGATCGGTACGAGGCGTGTGAATCGCTCTCTGACCAGCAGATCCGGATCAACCCCGAACTCGGCCGCGAAATCGGAAAGGTGCGGGGCGAGCAGTTCCCAGTCATGATCGGAGATGTCAACCACCCCGATTTCGGGTCCCAGCTGATCCTGCTGAACGGGGCCCCTTATGAATATTTCGCCGCCGTGCATTCCCGTTCCGAAGAAGTTTCCCACTATAGGGCGATTGTTCTTTCTGTCAAGCCCAAGCACCACGAGCTTTCCGCCGGCCATATACTCGCCGAAATAGTCGCCGGCCGTCCCGCCGATGATGATTACAGGAACGCAATCCTTGTAGGCCTTCATGTGAATGCCCACCCGGTAGCCCGCGTCGCCCTTGACGAACACGCGGCCGCCGCGCATGGCATAGCCCAGCACATCTCCCGCCCGGCCGTGAATGATGATCTCCCCGGAGCTCATCGTGTTAGCCACGCCGTCCTGCGCGTTTCCGTTGACGATCAGTCTGCTGCCGGCCATGAAGCAGCCGAGGTTGTTTCCGGGCGTGCCCGATATGGTTATTCGGGCGCAAGCGGCAATTCCGCCGCCGATGTAGCGCTGGCCGCATACGTTTTTTAGGCCGATCTCGGTTTGGCCTTGTTCAATAGCCTTACGCACCTCCTGGTTCAGAACTCGGTAATCTATTCCTTTCGCGTCAATCTCCATTCTACACCTCGATTCCCTCTCCCTTGACTACGTGTTTCCTGTATTCATGAGGAAGCGAAAGCAGGCCGAAATCATCGGTCAGCAATTCGTCGGCTATTGCCGAAACGTCAACCTTTTCCCGCATGAGTCCGGTAATGATTCCAGCCCTGTCAATGTCGCCCACGAACAACGCGCCGATGATTCTCTTGTCCTTCAAAACGATGCGCCTGTAGGTCTGCGCCGTGGCATCAAGCTTTTCAAGCACGTCAAAACCGTCGCCGGATGCCGTGGAGAGGCCCGCGGATATCGTGGGCATGCCGCAGATCTCCACGGAATTAAGGGCGCAGGTATTCGTGAGCATGGCATCACCGCCCGCCATGTTCGCGCCCGCCACGCGGCCCTGTCGAGCGGCGTTGCAGAATATGGGTATCGGCCGCGATATGCCGGAGATAAAATCAACTGCCTGTGCGGCATCGCCCGCGGCGTAAATACCGGGCTCGGAAGTCATGCAACGGTCGTCTATTATGATGCCCTTGTCTATCTTGATCGGCGTATTCCTTGCCAGGTTGACCGCGGGCGCCACGCCGGCGGCAATTATCACGAGTTCGCAGGGGGCTTCCCGACCGGTCTTGAGTGTGACGCCTGTGACGCATCCGGATGAATCGCTCACTATGCGTTCGACCGTGACCCCGCATTGTATATCAGCTCCGGCCTTCCAGACCGCCTGTTCGACCAATCTCGAGCCCTGACGGTCGAGAGAGAGGGGGAGAATCCGTTCCTCGCGCTCGACGAGCAGGACCTCCAGTCCGCGGGCCCGCAATGCTTCCAGCGCCTTCATCCCTATCAGTCCGCCGCCGATGACCACCGCGCGCGGAAGGGTCTTTCCACCGGCATGATGTCGTATGTAACCGTCAACAGCATCGGCGTCATCCCACGATGTGAAGGTGAATACGCCCTTGGCACCTATCCCCTCGATCGGGGGCATGATCGGCTTCCCGCCTGTGGCGATAAGCAGCTTCTCAAACCGGTGCTCGGTGCCGTCATCCGTGACCACCGTGCGGCTGGAAGGAACGATCTTTGCTGCCGCTATGCCAAGCAGCGCTTTCACGCCATTGTCCTGATAAAAGGATTTTGGGCGGAAATGAAGCTGTTCAGGGTTCAGTTCCCCGGCCAGGAGGTGCGAGATCAGAGGACGCGAGTAGGTGTGCCAACGCTCGCGCGAGATGAGAACGATCGGCGAATCGGGATCGAGTCCGCGTATCGCCTCAATCGCGGCCACCGCGGCGGTCGAGTTGCCCAGCAGAAGATATTCAGTCCGATCTTTCTTCATAGATTAATGCCTCATTGGGACAGTTTGATACGCAGACGGGTATCTTTGCGCCCATGCACATGTCGCACTTTGATGCAGCCTTGCGGGCTTTCCCGCGCCGCACCGCGCCCGCCGGGCAGACCATGATGCAGGACCAGCATCCGACGCACCGCTCATCATCGCACATCACGGCGCCCGTTGCGGGGTCTCTCCGCATGGCGCCGGTTATGCAGGCCTCAATGCAAGGTGCGTCGTCGCAGTGGCGGCATTGAACCGCGAAGGAGACCGCTCCGGAATCTTCGACCCTCATGCCGGGTTGAATCTTGTCACGCTCGTTGCGATATGCCTTGATGATCTTTTTCGACTTCGAGTGGTTCACAAGGCAGTTGATTTCGCAAAGCCTGCAGCCGAGACAGTATTCTTCCCTTGCGTATATTCTTTTCATGCTCCCACCCCCGCGGGCTTGATGCCCAGGACCTTCAGCTCGGTGTCATTCAGGCTTACGCCGCGAAGATGCTCGCGGTTGCCGCGGAGACTCTCGACGGCGTTAATGCCCATGCCGCCGAGCATCTCCTTGATTTCGAGGCTCCAGCTCCTGAGCAGGTTCCGTAACCTCCGCTCGGCCACGTCCGGGTTGATACGCTTGGTGAGGTAGGGATCCTGCGTGGCTATTCCCCAGTTGCACTTGCCGGTGTAGCACTTCTGGCACATGTGGCAGCCCATCGAAATCAGGGCGGCGGTGGCGATGTAGACGGCGTCGGCTCCGAGAGCGATGGCTTTCACCACGTCCGCGCTGCTGCGCAGGCCGCCGGCGACCACGATGGACGCCCTGTTCCTGATTCCCTCCTCACGGAGCCGCTCATCGACGGCGGCCAGCGCGAGTTCGATTGGGATTCCTACGTTGTCGCGAATCACAGTGGGAGCCGCGCCGGTCCCGCCCCTGAACCCGTCAATGGCAACGATGTCGGCGCCCGCCCTCACGCAGCCCGAAGCTATCGCCGCCACGTTGTGAACCGCCGCAATCTTGACCGATACCGGTTTGCTGTAGCCCGTCACTTCCTTGATCGCGGATAAGAGCTGCTTCAAATCCTCTATGGAATATATATCGTGGTGCGGGGCCGGCGATATGGCGTCCGTTCCGCGGGGGATCATCCGGGTTTCCGATATCGCCTCATCAACCTTTTCGCCGGGGAGATGTCCGCCTATTCCCGGCTTCGCGCCCTGTCCGATCTTGATCTCGACCGCGGCTGAGCGGTTGAGATATTCCACGTCCACGCCGAAGCGGCCCGACGCCACCTGGACGATCATGTTGTCGGCATAGGGATAGATGGCCTTGTGCAGACCGCCCTCGCCGGTGTTGGCAAACGTGCCCTCCTCGAAGGCGGCCCTGGCCAGCGCGATCGAGGCGTTGAGGCTGATGGACCCGTAAGACATGGCCGAGAACATAATGGGAATCTGGAGCTCAAGCTGGGGCGCGAGCTCCGTCTTAAGTGAAACGGCGCCACCGGATGTCGAGAGCTCCACCTTGTCCGGCTTGCGCCCGAGATAGGTCGTTAGCTCCATCGGCTCGCGAAGCGGATCAATGGATGGATTGGTCACCTGTGATGCGTTGAGAAGCATGCAGTCCCAGTAGCTCTTGAAAGGGCGGTCGTTCCCCATTCCGCTAAGCAGAATGCCGCCACTCTCTGCCTGTCTGTAGATGCCCCTGATGGTCGAGGCCGGCCATGAAGAGTTGGGCCGGAACTCGAGGGCCGATTGCCGTATCTTTATCGCGCCCGTGGGGCAGAGGGTGGCGCAACGGTGGCAGCCGACGCAGCGTGCGCTGTCGGAGGAGACGGAGTCGTCCTCGCTATCATGCTCATGCACATCGTTCGCGCACTGCCGCACGCACACCTGGCACTGTATGCAGCGATCGGGGTCGCGTTCCACCACGAATTCAGGTTGTACCAGCCATTTTCGCATTTGCTTCTCTCTGCCTCCATGGGCTCAGAATGAATAAGCGGCCGAGATGTTCCCGTAGATCCGGTCTTCGTTGTCATAGATTTCCGAGCCGCCGTCCCTGATCGAGCCGTCCAGAAGGGTTGTATAGCGAATCGCCGCGGATGCCGACAGGTCTTCGGTGAACGCGTAGGCAAGGCCTGCGGAAAGGTTTAGGTCGTTGAGCGCTATGCTCTTCTTTCCGAAGTAATAATCATTGTAGTCCCTGCCGCCCATGCCGATGGAGGCGCTCAGGCCGAGCGCGAGTTGTTCGGTCAATGCAATTTCATGGCCGAGCTCAAAGTTGCCGTAGAACCCGTTCACCTCGTCCACATCGTAATAAAGCGTGAGGGTGGGGGAGAGCATCACGTCCAGACCCATTGCGATGAACACCTCGCGGGTGTCGCTGTCCGTGCGGTCCGGAATGTCCGGATGTCCCTCCGGCGGTTCGTCCGTGCAGTCGCCTTCCTTCGGAAAGAGATACTCTATCAAGCCAACCGATGCGCCGAATAATCCGGTCAGGGGCAGTTCGTATTCGACGGTGAGATCAACTTCCGTGAACTCGCCGCGGCAGTCCGCTTTGTCGGTCAGGTCCATGTTGCCCCATGCGCTGAGGGATAGGCCGAAGTCGGCGCTCGCGGAGAATGCGGGCTGCAGCACCGACTCGCTGTTCAGCACCTGCCCGCGCCACACGTAGGACGAATAGTATTCAACATCAAGCGATGCGTCCGCGCCGCGCGCCGCGAAGCATGACATAATCAAAACCGTTACACCCGCCGCCAATCTATCCATTCTGAATTTCATGTTTGTATCCGTCACTACTGTTAATTTCCAACGCGGGTTTCTCCCGCAACCCAATCAACTTCAAGATTCTTAACCGCCCGCTTCGCTCAAGACGCCAAGTGCGCAAAGGGAAATTCATATCCGCGGGGTTGATCCCTTCGGGATGAAAGAGACTTTTATCCGGCGTTTGACCCGCCGGATAAATCTTGACTTGGCGTACTTTGCGTCTTTGCGGTTCACATTTTCTTGTTTTTCTTCGCGCTTCCTCAACGATGAGGCACTAATCTCCTCTCCTCACCCGACCCACCACGGGCACGCCGCCTTCGGCGTGCCATATTAGATCCGGCTCCTTGCATACCACCCTGATTGCCGCTTCCTCGCTGGCGATGAAAAGCATGTCATTATGGCGCGCGGCCACCATGGGCCTGAGCTTGGTCCTGTCGTTCAGGCCTATCATTCCGCCGGTGCGGCCGACGACCACGCTGAACGGTCCGTTCAGCAGCGCGCCGCCATACACGATCCGCAACGTCTTCAACAGCCGGCGTGAATCAACATCCATCTTTTCTATCTGCGACCAGAAAGGCGGCGCGAGCACGCGGCACGCTGCGTCGAGCGGGAGCGCGTGTTTGCGCATCAGCAGATCGAAGAGATAGGTGATGACTTCGGTATCGGTGTGGAGCGAGCAGTGATAGCCGAAATTCTCCAGGTATCGCCTGTTGATTCCATAGGATGAAATTTCGCCGTTGTGCACAACCGCCCAGTCCAGCAGCCCGAAAGGATGAGCGCCGCCCCACCAGCCGGTGGTATTGGTGGGGAATCGTCCGTGCGCCAGCCAAAGGTAGGCCTTGTATTCATGGAGGCGAAAGAATCGGCCTATGTCCTCCGGGAAGCCGACTCCCTTGAACACGCCCATGTTTTTGCCTGAAGACAACACAAAAGCGCGGTCAATGACCCGGTTAATGTGCAACGCCGTCTTCGCCATCAGGTCATCCTCGGTCTCCGCGCAGTAGCGCTCCATAACGTCCGGCCTCACGCGCACGAAGTAGCGGTGCAGGATCGGACTGGGTCCGACCGCCTCCTGCATGTCAACGGGTATGGGCTCGTCGTGCGAGATAACGCAGTTCTGCTCGATGTGCGAGCGAGTGGCGGCATCAACTCCGGGCTCGTCGAACATCACGTGCAGGGCGTAGTCGTCCGGATGATCCGGGTAGATCCCGTATGCCGCGAAGCCGCCGCCGAGCCCGCTCGAGCGCTCACGCATGTTGGCGATTGATTCTATAATCATCTCGCCGGAAAAGAGATCGCCCATTTCAGACATTATGCCTGAAATAGCGCAACCGCTGATTTCCTTTTCATCGCGAAAGCGTATCATTGCACGTCCTCGAATATGAGCGGCAAGTGGCGCTTGTGCGCCGATGCCGCCTTCATTCTGCTCACCCGTTCAAGCAGCTTCGTCGAAACCCCGTTCATTCTGCCCGACTCCATGGCGGCCAGGGCCGAGTCGAGCTCGTCATACGACATTCCCATCTCGCTCTCGTCCGTCTGTCCCATCCAGAGCCCGGCGCTTGGCGGCTTGCTGACTATCCTCTCCGGAACGCCAATCTCCATTGCCAGCTTCCGCACCTCGCCCTTGTAGAGAGAGCCCAGCGGCAGGATATCAACTCCGCCATCGCCGTGCTTTGTGAAATAGCCCGCCATCAGTTCGCTCCTGTTGCCCGTGCCCACCACCATGTAGGAGAGCTTGTTCGCCCAGTAATAAAGCGTCGCCATCCTGAGACGGGGCTTCAGATTCGCCCTTGCCATGTCGTTCGCCTCGGGCAGCATGTCGAGCATGGCTTTCAACGGCCCGTCCAGGCGAACGGTCTCGGTTCTTACCCCGAACCGGGCGGCGGCGAGTAGCGCGTCCAACGCATCCTCGTCCGCCGATCCGCAGGGCATGATCACGCCCAGTACGTTGTCATTCAGCGCCATGGAGCACAGCCCGGCAACGACGGCCGAATCAATTCCGCCGCTCAATCCTAGAACCGCGCCGCGCATTCCGGCTATCCGAACGCAGGCACTGATCCACCCGGCGATTCTGTGCGGCAGGTCTTCATCTTGCCCCGATCCATCACAGGATCGGCAGGTACCTTTTGATTTCATATTCGCTCACATGTGTCCGGAAGCCGTCCCACTCGATTTTTTTGTTAGCAATGAACTTCTCGAATATATGGTCGCCAAGCGCTTCGTGAACCAATTCGCTCTTCTCAGTGGCCGCGATAGCCTCGTCGAGGCTGCCGGGCAGGGACATGATTCCTTCCTCCGCGCGCTCCTTCTCCGACATCTCGAAGATATCCTTCTCGACCGGCTCCGGAAGCTCGTAATTCTCCTCTACGCCCTTCAGGCCTGCCGCAAGCATCACGGCGAACGCCAGGTAGGGGTTGCATGCGGGGTCCGGACACCGGAACTCCACGCGGGTGGCTTTCTCCTTGCCGGGTTTATACATCGGCACGCGGACCAGGGCCGAGCGGTTGCGGCGCGCCCACGAAACGTAGACCGGCGCCTCGTAGCCTGGCACCAGGCGCTTGTAGGAGTTCACCCATGGCGCCACCACCGAGCATATCTCGCGAGCATGACGCAGCAGCCCTGCTATGTAGGACTTGCCGACCGTGGAGAGGTTGTATTTATCGCCGGTGTCAAAGAACGCATTCTGCGAGCCCTTGAAGAGCGATTGATGCGTGTGCATGCCGCTTCCGTTTTCGCCGAACACCGGCTTCGGCATGAAGGTAGCGTAGACTCCATGCTTCATCGCCACTTCCTTGACCGTGAGCCTGTAGGTCATTGCGTTGTCCGCCATGGTGAGCGCATCGGAATAGCGCAGGTCAATCTCGTGCTGGCTGGGCGCTACCTCGTGATGACTGTATTCGCACGAAATTCCCATCTCCTGGAGGGTCTGCACTGTTTCCCTGCGGAGATCGCTTGCCACGTCGAGCGGCGTGAGATCGAAATAGCCGCCGTGGTCGAGCGGAACAGGACTGGTCGAATCCTTGAAGTAGAAGAATTCAAGCTCCGGTCCCACGTAGAAAGTGTAACCCAGCTTCGCTGCCTTTTCGAGGTTCCTTTTCAGCGCGAAGCGTGGGTCGCCCTCATAGGGGGTGCCGTCGGGCTTCTGTACGTTGCAGAACATGCGCGCAACAGCGCCCCGCTCTGAATTGCGCCAGGGAAGAATGGCGAATGTTGATTTGTCAGGCATGGCTATCATGTCGCTCTCATGGATCCTCGCAAAACCCTCGATGGATGATCCGTCGAACCCCATGCCCTCGGAGAGCGCGGTATCGAGCTCGTCCGTTGTTATCGCAAAACTCTTGAGAAACCCGAGCACGTCCGTGAACCAGAGCCTCACGAACCGAATGTTCTTCTCCTCTACAAGCTTGATTATATCGCCATCCGTCATATCCTTCTTCATCCGTTTTCCTTTCTATTGTCCTCGCCTAACCCCTGGCACCTTTCCCCCTAACCACTTCCCCTCACCCTATCGCGCTGCCGCCCCGCTCTCCGCTTCGAATGCGAATACAGTCGAGCAGTTCCGTTACAAAAATTTTTCCGTCGCCGATATTACCGGTGCGGGCGCCTTTTATGATTGCCTCTATTGTTGCATCCACGAAATCCTCGTTCACCGCTATTTCGAGCCTCACCTTGTTGAGCAGGTTGATCTCCTCGATGACACCGCGATACGTTTCGCTGTAGCCCTTCTGCTCGCCACATCCCTTTGCCGATGAAACGGTCATCTTGAACACGTTAGCGTCGAAGAGCGCCTTCCTCACGTCCATCAGCTTGTGGGGCTGAACCATTGCTGTAATCAGTTTCACAAATGCCTCCTGTTGTCAACAGTCAGTCAATGTTCAATATCTGGAATCCGCTGTAAGACTCCATTCCGTGCTCGGCAATATCCAGTCCCTTCAGTTCATCGGTCGACGAAACCCTCAGGCCTATCGTCTTATCGGCGGCCTTGAAGATAAGCCACATAGCGCCCATAACGAAAACCACCACCGAAAAGGCGCCGACCGCCTGAACGCCGAGCTGCGCGAAACCGCCGCCGTAGAAGAGGCCGTTGCGCGCAAGGCCGAGCGACTGCCGTCCGAACAGTCCGACCGCCAGAGTTCCCCAGAGTCCGTTGAACCCGTGCACAGCCACGGCTCCAACGGGATCGTCAATCCCGAGCCGATCGAGAACGCGCACTCCCAGAACCACTATCGCGCCGGCGGCCAGCCCGATCATTATGGATGCCGCGGGCGTGACGTAGGCGCATGGCGCCGTAATCGCCACGAGGCCGGCGAGCGCCCCGTTCATCGTCATGGAAAGGTCCGGCTTTCCGAACATAATCCACACTATCGTCATGGCGGAGAGTCCGGCAACGGCCGCCGCCAGGTTGGTGTTCATCGCCACGAGGGAGATCAGTGTACCGTCGCCGACCGAGAGCGTCGATCCGGGATTGAACCCGAACCACCCGAACCACAGGATAAAGGTTCCCAGCGAAGCCAGGGGGATCGAGTGAGCCGCTATCACCTTTGCCGATCCGTCGCTCCGGAATTTGCCGATGCGCGGACCCAACATCATGGCTCCGACCAGCGCCGCCCATCCGCCGGTTATGTGAACCACAGTTGATCCAGCGAAATCCGCAAAGCCGATTAAAGCAAGCCATCCGCCACCCCATATCCAATGTCCCACAATCGGGTAGACAAATGAGGATATAAGGAAAGAATAGACCAGGTACGCCCCGAATTTCATGCGCTCCGCCACGCCTCCCGCAACAATTGTCGCCGCCGCGCCGCAGAAAACAGTTTGAAACAGCACGAACGCATAAAGCGGTATCTCACCTACCTGTTCAGCCCCGCCGAGAAACCATCCGGTTGTTCCGAAAAACAGGTTGCCCGCTCCGAACATGATCGCGTAGCCGAATATAAAAAACCCAAGGGATGCCATGCAGAAATCAATAAAATTCTTCATCAGGAT
>JAGYMT010000060.1 GCA_018400335.1 Kiritimatiellia bacterium
GATGCCCATCGGCACCTCGACGAGTCCGCCGTAACGGATTTTGCCGGCGAGCGCGAAAACCTTTGTGCCCTTGCTCTTCTCCGTGCCCATGGCCGCGAATGCCGCCGCGCCGTTGCGCATGATCCACGGCACGTTGGCCAGGGTTTCGACGTTGTTGATGGTGGTCGGCTTGCCCCACAGTCCGCGCTGAGCGGGGAAGGGCGGCCGTATCCGGGGCATTCCGCGCTCGCCCTCGATGGACTGTATCAGCGCCGTCTCCTCGCCGCAGACGAACGCGCCGGCGCCCTCGCGGATGTGGATATTGAAGGTGAAGTTCGAGCCGAGAATGCTTTTGCCCAGGAACCCGGCCTTCTCCGCCTGTTCGATGGCCAGGTGCATGCGCTTGACCGCGAGGGGATACTCGGCCCGCACGTAGACGAACCCGGTGGAGGCGCCCATCGCGTAGCCGGCGATCAGCATGCCCTCGATCACCCGGTGCGGGTCGCTTTCCAGCACGCTGCGGTCCATAAAAGCGCCCGGATCGCCCTCGTCGCCGTTGCAGATCATGTACTTATCGTCGCCCGGCGCCTCGGCGGCGAACTTCCACTTCACACCCGTCGGAAAGCCCGCGCCGCCGCGCCCGCGCAAGCCGCTGGCCGTAATCTCGGCGACCACCTGAGCGGGGGTCATGTCGCGAACCGCCTTCTTCAGCGCCTCGTATCCGCCGGCCGCCACATAGTCCTCCATGGACTCTGGATCAATTATGCCGCAGTTCTCGAGAACGATCTTCTTCTGCTTGCCGAGGTAGCGGGAGACAGGCCCAACTCGGTCCGCGCCGTTCAGCAGGAACTCGTCAACCGGCTTGTTCGCGCCCACGTGCTCCGCGAGGATCTTCTCCGCCGCCGCGGCATCGAGATGAACGTAGGTCCAGCGCTTACCGTCCGGATCGAAGAGCTCGAACATCGGCTCGCGGTGGCAGAGTCCTGCGCAACCGGTCTTTCGGAGTTCCACGGATGCGGGGTCAATCTTCTCGTCAAGCTGTTTGTAGACAGCCGAGGCGCCGGCGGCGATGCCGCAAGAGCCCAGCCCAACTGATATTTTCCACTTTTTCACTGGATAAGACTTTCAGCTCGAATACCGTTTAAGCACTTTTCGCGTCTCGGCGGGCGTGAGGCGTCCGTAGACCGTGTCGTCAATCATCATGACCGGAGCGAGGCTGCAGCAGCCGAGGCAGGCGACCGACTCAAGCGTGAAGAGTCCGTCCCCCGTTGTTTCTCCGTTCGTTATCTTCAGCGCCGACTCCACGGCGGAACTGATCGAGTTTGCGCCGTTGACGTGGCAGGCGGTGCCGTGGCACACGCGAATCATGTGCTTGCCGACGGGTGAGAAGCGGAACTGGTCGTAAAAAGTCGCCACTCCGTAAATCCGGCGCATGGATATGCCGGTGTGCGAAACGACGTATTTCAGCGCCTCCATGGGCAGGTAGCCGTATTCCGCCTGTATGCCCTGGAGTATCCGTATGCAGGCGTCCGGACCAGTGCCGCTCCTGGCGATAACGGCCTCCGCCCCGGATAGATCAATTGATGTCTTTTCCGCCATGTTCAATGTCCTGCGTATGAGAAGCCGATTCTTCTATGGCTCAAGAAAAAAGCAATCAAGAGCGGCAATCCTATATCCGTCGTCGTGCTTCGTCAAGGGTGATGTTAAAATTTTTCGCATGACACGAGGTGCGCTTTGAGTTATATGAATGATATGTCTTGCCATGAAGACAATATTGACCGCCCTGCATTCTTGCCGGCCGCGCTACTGTATGCCGGGTTGTTCCTCCTGGTGCTGGGCGCCAAGCTGTGGCTGATAAGGGACTTCGGGTCCGACCTTCCGTATTGGGACCAGTGGAATTCAGAGGCGGAGGGGCTGCTGATTCCGTGGTTTGGCGATTCGCTCACATTCGGCCATTTCTTTGCGTCGCACAACGAGCACCGGATAGTCTTCACGCGCCTCATTGCCCTCGCGCTGACAGTTCTCAACGGCCAGTGGGACGCGCAACTCGGAATGGTGGTCAATGCCTCGATCCACGCCTTCTCCGCCGTGGCTCTGGTGTGGATCATGATCCGGGCCGGCGGATGGAAGACCGCGCTGCTTGCGCTTCCGGCGGTGGCGCTCGCGTTTGCCCTGCCCTTTGCGTGGGAGAACACGCTCGCCGCGTTTCAGTCCCAATTTTACCTGCTATTCCTGTTCTCGCTGATCTCGATCGCGCTGTTGATTTTGAGGAAACCGCTGAGCCCGTGGTGGTTCGCGGGCATCGCGGCGGCCGCCGCGGGCATTTTTACGATGGCATCGGGATTCCTCGCCGTCTTCGCCGTGCTGCCGATCGCGGTTGTGCGGATCATCCGGGAGCCGCGCCGGTGGAAGGCCGGCGCGGTGCTGCTGGCAGGAGCCTTGCTGGTCGCGTCCGCCGCGATAAGCCTGTCGGTGCACGTGAGCGGACACGAGATCTACAAGGCGCAGACAACGCGCGCGTTCATCATGGCGTTCGGCAGGGATCTCGCCTGGCCTTGCATGGGGAATCCATGGAACGCCCTGCTCATGGCGCTGCCGCTCGCGCTGCTCGCGCTCCGCTACATGCTGTCGAAGCGCGGAGACCTCCGGGCGGAGGAGCTGACGCTCGCGCTGGGCGCCTGGGTGGTTCTCCAGGCCGCGGCCACGGCCTATGCGCGCGGCGGGTGGGGCACCTCCATTGCCTCACGCTACATGGACCTCTTGAGCATAGGCATGGTCGTCAATGTCTTCAGCATCGTCCTGCTGTTCCGCCGCCATGCCGGCCGCCGGTGGGAACGGGCGGCGTTGACCATTCTCTGCGCCGCGTGGATCGCGATGTGCGGCACGGGGCTCTACGGCCTCGTGCGCTATTCGCTGAAGGCACAGGTTCCGCTCAAGAAATATCATTCTGAACTGCAGGTCGCCAATGTCAGGGCGTTCGTGGCGACGGACGATGTCAGCCGCCTCGAGGGCAAACGGGACCAGGAAATACCGTTTCCATGTCCCTACTACCTCGCAGGCATTCTGAAAGATCAGCACATCGAAAAAATCCTGCCGGCAAGCGTGCGCCGCCCCTTGCCCATCCCGTATGAAGCCGGATGGCAAAGCGCGTTCGCGCGCGGTGGAATAAGCCCGGAGACGCCTGAGCTGGAAGATTTCGAGAATAGTTTCGGATCATGGTCCGGGGATGGCGCCGCCGGCGAGGGAATGTTTGAGAGCCTTCCGGCGCGCGCGCCGACGCTGCCATACCTGCGGTTCGAGCTGACCGGCTTTTCGCCCGGGGCTGGGCTCGAGCTGAGACTCTGCCCGGTTGACGGATCGGAGGCGCGTGTCGTGGCGACCGGGAGTATTGAGCCGGGCGAGTGGCAGAGCGTGACGGTGCGGAGCCCGCGCGGCGAGTTCATCGTGGTCGCTTCCGACCGCCGGCCCGATGCGTGGTTAGCCTTTAAGGAGCCGGTTGAGCTGGGCGCGCTCTCCGTGGCTGCCGAATTTCTTGCATCAATAGGTCCGCTTGTGCTACTGTGCGGCCTGATTGTGACTGCCTCATCGGCAGTTTGGATGTGTTCAGTTAAGGGGGAAATGAAGTGAAAAAGACATGTCTTGTGACCGGTTCATCGGGGCTCATAGGGTCGGAGGTCTGCGTATTCTTCCACAACCAGGGTTTCGGGATACACGGGGTGGATAACAATCAGCGCGCCGTCTTCTTCGGACCGTCCGGCGACACTCGCTGGAACCAGCAGCGGCTCGCCGCTTCCCTCGAACGCTTCGATCATCATGAGCTGGACATCAGGGACCGCGCCGGGGTCTCGGAGCTGGTGCGCGGCCTCCGCCCCTCGGTGATCATACACACCGCGGCGCAGCCCTCGCACGACAGGGCCGCGGCCATTCCCTTCGATGATTTCGACACCAACGCCGTAGGCACGCTCAACATGCTCGAGGCCGCGCGCAGTCATTGCCCCGAATCGCCCTTCATCCATATGTCCACCAACAAGGTCTACGGCGACCGACCCAACACCATCAAGCTCAAGGAGCTGGAGACGCGGTGGGAATACGACGATCCGGAATATGCCGAAGGCATCCCGGAATCCTTCTCGATTGACCAGTCCAAGCACTCACTGTTCGGCGCTTCAAAGGTGGCGGCGGACGTGATGGTTCAGGAATATGGCCGCTACTTCAACATCCCCTGCTGCTGCCTGCGCGGCGGCTGCCTCACGGGTCCGAACCATTCAGGAGTGGAGCTGCACGGGTTCCTCAGCTATCTCGTGAAGTGCAATCTCGAGGGGAAGGAATACAAGATATTCGGCTACAAGGGCAAGCAGGTTCGCGACAATATCCATTCGCAGGATGTCGCCGCCTTCATGTTCGAGTTCCACAAGAACCCGCGCTGCGGGGAGGTCTACAACCTGGGCGGCGGAAAGGCCAACTCCTGCTCCATCATCGAGGCGTTCGAGCTCACCGCGAGCTGCACCGGCAAAAAGCAGAAGAGCATCTACATGGAGGAAAACAGGATCGGCGACCACATCTGCTACTACAGCGACCTGCGCAAGATGAAGGCCCATTACCCCGACTGGGATATACGCAAGCCGCTTGCGACTATCATCGAGGAAATCAGCGCATCGTGGAAAGAGCGCATGAGGGTAACTGGCTCACCATGAAGAACACGAAGAGCACGAAGGCATGAGGAATGAAATTCGACAGGTTATCAAACAGGGTGATCGGGTGTGCCATTGAAGTCCATCGCGAACTGGGGCCTGGCTTGCTCGAATCAACCTATGAGCGGTGCTTAGCGCACGAACTGGGTCAGGTCGGGATCGATTTCAAGTTGCAGCAGGAAATCAAGGTGAAGTACAAGGGTGTTTATCTCGATTGTGGATACCGGGTTGACGTGTTGGTCGAAGATTCTCTGATTCTGGAATTGAAAAGTGTTGAGGTCGTCCTTGGTATCCACGAGGCCCAGTTGTTGACATACATGAAGCTGGCGGAGATTAAGATAGGGTTGCTGATCAACTTTAATGTTCAACGTCTGAAGGATGGTATCAATCGTTTTGTGCTATAACCCCTTCGTGCTCTTCGTGTTCTTCGTGGTGAAATGGAATCGCCAAGAGCATACCAACGAGGGCAGTTTGGTGGTTACGGAAGAAGGAAGTATGAAAATCCTCATAACCGGAATCCGCGGCTTCGTGGGCAACACCATTGCCCGCTCGCTTCTTGACAGGATGGAAGGCGTCAGCATCCACGGGATAGATAATCTCGTGCGCGCCGGCAGCGAGACCAACCGCCGCACGCTGAAGGAGCGCGGGGTCTCGGTGGTCCACGGGGACATACGGAACGCGAGCGATCTGGCTTGCCTGCCGAAGTGCGACTGGGTTATTGACGCCGCAGCCACTCCCACGGTCATGGCGGGTGTGGACGGCAGAACGAGCAGCAGGCAGTTGATCGAGCATAACCTTCTGGGCACGGTGAACCTGCTGGAACTATGCAGGAGCTGGAACGCCGGATTCACCATTCTCAGCACCAGCCGCGTGTATTCCATCGAAGCGCTCTCCGGTCTGCAGATGAAGAAGAAAGGCCGTGCTTATGCGCCCGGCGCGAAGAGTCTGCGTGTGCCGGGCATGACGATGACCGGCATCACGGAAGAGTTCTCCACCCGGCCGCCCATCTCCCTCTACGGCGCCTCAAAGGCCGCCTCCGAGCTGCTTGCTCTGGAATACGGGGCCGCCTTCAATTTCCCCGTGTTCATCAATCGCAGCGGGGTCATGGCCGGCGCAGGCCAGTTCGGCAGGATTGACCAGGGCATTTTCTCCTTCTGGATCCATTCCTACTGCCGTGGGCGCCCCCTGAAATTCATCGGCTTTGACGGAAAGGGCAGGCAGGTGCGCGACTGCATGCACCCCGCCGATCTCGCCGCGGTGATCGCGCGGCAGTTGAAGAAGCCCGACACGACCCCGCGCCTGCTGAACATCAGCGGCGGCGCGGCCAACAGCATGTCGCTCGCGCAACTCAACGACTGGTGCAGGGATCGGTTCGGGCCGCACGAAGTAGGCTCGCAGCCGGAGACCCGTCCTTTCGACATCCCGTGGCTGATCCTCAACACTGATCTGGCGCGGAAGACATGGAAATGGACCCTGGAGATCCCGATCGGGCAGGTGCTGGAGGAAATAGCGGAACATGCGGAGAAAAACCCCGGCTGGCTCGATCTATCTAATGAATAAATGTCCAAAATGAGCGAAGAAAGTAAAAACCGCAAGCTGAATCTGCTCTCGATCGTCATCCCCGCGCGGAACGAGGAGGGTTGTATCGGCCCCACGGTCGAGCACCTGCACGTCGAGCTCAGGACGCGCGGCATACCCCATGAAATCATCGTGGTGGACGATGGCAGCACCGACCGCACCTGGGCGCTGCTCGGCGAACTGTGCGGCCGGGTTCCGGAGCTCGTTCCCATTCAGAACAAGGGGCTGCACGGCTTCGGGCGCGCCGTGATATGCGGACTCGATCACATGCGGGGCGACGCGGTCGCCATCATGATGGGTGATGAATCCGATGACTGTCGCGACGTCGTACGCTATTGGGAGAAGCTCAACGAGGGGTTCGACTGCGTATTCGGCAGCCGTTTTATAAAGGGCGGCGGCACCTTCGACTATCCCTGGTTCAAGCTCTTTCTCAACCGGCTCGCCAACTCCTTTCTGAAGCTGATCTTCCACATCAGCCTGAACGACACAACCAATGCATTCAAGGCGTACAGGAAGGAAGTCATAGCCGGCTGCCGTCCGCTCATTGCGCCGCACTTCAATCTCACCGTCGAGCTTCCGCTCAAGGCGATAGTGCGCGGCTATTCGTGGACGGTGATCCCGATCACGTGGCGCAATAGAAGGGCCGGCGAGGCCAAACTGAAGATCAAGGAGATGGGCAGCCGCTATCTTTTCATCTGCATGTATATCTGGCTGGAGAAATACTTCAGCATGGGCGATTACCGCAAGCCGGATTCCGAACATGATTGACGCGTTGCTGAAGAATGCTTGCATTCGGGGTTGTGAATGCTATAGGCTTTTCAGTGATCGTCGTGCATGTAACAGCGGCAAAGCGCAGGAAACGCGGATATGGGCACTTTATTTCGATGGTTCATTCTTGTAATTGCAGTGTGGGTTGCCACCTTGGTGCCCGGCATTGATTTCACTTCGTGGCAGGGGCTGGTCATAGCCGCGCTGGTGCTGAGCATACTGAACACCTTCGTCAAGCCGCTTGTCATGCTTTTAAGCGCGCCGCTCATCATCGTATCGCTGGGCGTGTTTCTGTTGATCATCAACGCGCTCATGCTCAAGCTCACCGGGTGGCTCGTGCCCGATTTCTATGTCTCCTCGTTCTGGTCGGCGCTGGGCGGAAGCCTCGTGATCAGCCTCGTGAGCATGTTCTTCGGCGGGATGCGGCCCGGCACCGAGCGCCACACCTCCTACAGCTATCACTGCGACCCGCGCCGCAGTCCGCCCCCGGGTAACGGCCCGGTAATTGACGTCTGACCTGTCTTCCCTATGAGTGCGTGCCGCGACGAAGCTCTTCAGGAGCGAAGGCGGGATGGATTCCGGTCAACCACCTATCTCTTTTCAGGTTGAGCAATTGTAATTGTGGACGGTCCCCGCGCGGATGTGAATAGAATCCTTCTTAATGCTCCTGATGGTGAGATGTGGTATTCCAGAAGCAGATTGGAATTATTCCAGCATTCCACCATTCCCACATTCCACCATTCCCGTCCCTATGGGACGCTAATGATAACAGGCGTTCTGCTTTGACTTTTTCTTTATAACGGAGTAGACATCAACCAATATTGCGGCCATTCCGACAAGGGAAACAAAATCAGTTAGCCATCGGGTGGGGAGCGCGGAAGAGATTCAGGAGTACCTGGACCAACTCACCAAGGGCAAGGAGCCCAGCAAGGTTCGGATCGTGCTGGAGTAGA
>JAGYMT010000061.1 GCA_018400335.1 Kiritimatiellia bacterium
GAGAACAACAAACTATTTAACTGATGAGAAGGTGATAATCATGAAACAACGAATTGGAAGAGTGAAACGAAATACGAGGGAGACGAGGATTGAGGTGGTCCTGAACCTGGACGGCACCGGCCGGGCCGATATTGACACCGGACTCCCCTTCCTGGACCACATGCTGGAGCTGCTCGCGCGGCACGGTCTGCTGGATCTGAAGATCAAGGCGGCGGGCGACCTCGCTGTGGACTATCACCACACGGTGGAGGATATCGGGCTCTGCCTCGGAACGGCGCTGGACAAGGCGCTCGGCGACAGGGCGGGCATAGTCCGCTACGGCTTCGCGCTGCTCCCGATGGACGAGGCGCTGAGCAGGGTGGCGCTGGACCTTGGCGGCCGGCCCTGGCTCGATCTGCAAATGGCGTGCAGGCGAAGAAAGATTTTGGACTTCGATCTCGGACTCGTTCAGGAGCTGCTGCGCGCGTTCACCGTGCAGGCGCGGATGAATTTGCACGCGGCCCAGCTCTATGGCAATGAGCCGCACCACGCACACGAGGCCGTGTTCAAGGCGCTGGCGCGCGCGCTGAGGATGGCCGTGGCCCGGGACCCCCGCGAGAAGGGAATACCATCCAGCAAGGGAGTAGTCTGATGGAGAGTGTACGGAAATTCACCGTAATCCCGGCGATTGACCTCAAGGAGGGGCGCTGCGTGAGGCTCCGTCAGGGGCTGGCGACGGAGCAGACCGTGTACTCCGCTGATCCCGTAAGCATGGCCGCGCGCTGGGTTGAACAAGGCGCCGAATACCTGCACGTGGTGGATCTCGACGGCGCCTTCCGGGGCCAACCCGTCCACACGGCCGTCATCAAGGCGATCGCCGCCGCGGTGCGCGTGCCGATAGAGGTCGGCGGCGGGCTAAGAAACGCGGAGCAGATGCGCGACCTGCTCGACGCCGGGGCGGCCCGCGTGATCATCGGCACGGGCGCCTGCGGATCGGAGGACGAACTGGCGCGGCTGGCGGCGGAATTCGGCAACAGGCTCGCGGTGGGAATTGACGCGCGCGACGGACGCGTGCGGGTCAAGGGGTGGACGGAAAACGCATCCATGGATTACCTCGAAATGGCCCGGCGCGCTGCGGGCAACGGGGTGAAGACGATAATCTACACCAACATCGCGACCGACGGCATGTTGAAGGGACCTGACCTTGCAGGCATGATGGCGGTGTGCGGGGCGGCGGATTGTAGCGTGGTCGCGTCCGGCGGGGTCTCGACGGCGGCGCACGTAGCGAGCCTGCGCGGGCTGAACGCGGCTAATCTCATTGGCGTGATAGTGGGCAAGGCTCTTTACGAGGGAACGGTGACACTGGACGAGTTGCTGGCCGCGGCGTCCGGACAGGGAGGCTGATCTGATGCTTATTGACACAGAGGTAACGGAGCTATCTTCCGGAATGCGAGTGGTCACGGCGAGCATGCCGCGCGTCGAGAGCGTATCGGTCGGCATATGGGTCGGCGTGGGCGGCCGGAACGAAGCGGCGGCGGTCTCAGGCATGAGCCACTTCATCGAGCACCTCCTGTTCAAGGGAACGGAGAAGATGTCGGCCGGCCAGATCTCCCGTGCGATCGAGGGGTGCGGCGGATACGTCAACGCCTTCACGCAGGAGGAAATGACCTGTTACTACGCGCGCGCGGCATATGACCACACGTGGAAGGTGCTCGGTGTGCTGTGCGACCTGGTTCAGCGCCCGCGGTTTGCCGCGTCCGATATCGAAAAGGAGCGTAACGTCATAATCGAGGAGATCATGATGTACCGGGACCAGCCGGAACAGATGGTACAGGAGATGCTCGGCGGGCTTCTCTGGAAGAACCATACGCTCGGAAGATCGCTCACCGGAACGCCCGCCTCTCTCAAGCGCATCACTCGAGAAGATATCATTGCGTTCAAGCGCAGAAATTACGTAGGGCGCAACACGGTGTTCATGTTCGCCGGCAAGGTCCGGCACGACGAAGCCGTATCGCGAGTGAGAAAACTAATGAGCGGCTATCCCTCTTCACCAAGCCCGCGCTCGCGGACCGTCACGGGAAAGGTGCTTCAGGAAAGATTGATGCTCAAAAGCAAGGAAATCGAGCAGGCACAACTGGCGGCGGGTTTCAGGATATTCGGACTGCTCGACAGGCGCCGCTACGCGCTTAAGCTGCTGAACGTAATTTTCGGCGAGAATATGAGCTCGCGCCTGTTTCAGGTCGTCCGCGAGAAGCACGGACTGGCGTATTCGGTACAGTCCGGCTCGCAGCTCTTCAGGGACACGGGCAGCCTGATGATCTCGGCCGGGATCGACAGGGAGCGCCGCGGCAGAGCGCTTGAGCTGATCATGGGCGAGGCGCGGCGCATGAAACAGGACGCAGTGAACAGGCGCGAGCTTTCGCGCGCGGTGGAATACGTGGTTGGCCACATCCGTATGGGCGTGGAAAGCCCGTCCGGGCAGATGATGTGGGTTGGCTCTAACATGCTAAACTACAGTTCACCCGTTCCGCCTGAAGAAGTGATCGAGACAATTCGCGGGGTGAGCGCGGACGACATACAAACCCTTGCCTGCCAGGTTTTCACCCCGCGCCGCGCGAGCATTGCCCTGCTTTCCCCCGGTCTGGACAAAAGGGACGAGGAGCATGTGAGTTCGCTCATTGATTCACTGTAATGAACAGCAAAAAAGTCATCAAGAGGGCAGTTGCGATATCATTGATCACGATTCTCGTGCTGCTTGTCGGGTTGTTGGTGTTCCTGTCGCACGGGATCACCGAGTCAACCAGAAAATGGGCGCTGCCCATGATCAGCGCGCGGACCGGGCTGGAAATACGCGTCGAGCGGGTGAGCGCGAATCCGCTTGCCGGCTCTGTTACGCTTCACGGCGTGCACGTGGCCAATCCGGCTGGATTCGACAAGGCGGACATGCTTTTCCTCCGCCGCGGCAGCGTGACGCTGGGCCTGCGAGATCTGCTGAGGGGCGGCGTGACCGGCATCCGTAAGGCGCGCGTCAACGACGGCCTGCTCACCGTGGTCAGGAACGCGGACGGCGATGTGAACGTGAGTGAAATGGCCCGCGCCGTTCAGCGCGCGACGACCCACGGCCCGACGCCCGACGCGCCCGAGCAGGAGGAGAGTCCCGCGAACGGGGCGCAGCCTGCGTCCCCCTTCAGGATCGGCGATGCCGCGGCAAAACTGCTGACGACCTACGTGGATCACAAGCTTTTTCCGACGCCGGTCCAGTTGTCGCTTCACCTTGACGTGAGGCTGCAAAACATCGCCACCCGCGGCCCTGCTGACGCACTATCCGGCGCCGTCTCGGCGCGCGCAGTCATGGCCGGAAAGGACGACAGGGGCACGGTGCAGCTTCACGGCATGCTCGGACCGGTGGCCGACCCGCCCCGTCTTTCCTTCGTGGCTTCAGCTAAGATCGAGGATTTATCCGTAGGTATTCTCAGACTGCTCGCCGAGCAGCAGGAATTGAAGCTCGGCTGGGTGTCCGGAAGTCTCAACCTTCAGTGCGACAACGGCGTATTCGATACGGAAAAATCAGCGCTGCGCCTCACCTTTCACAACACGGGCTTCACCGGAAGGATGAAGGAGAAAATGCAAGGCATGGAAAAGCTGGAGCGCTTCACGATGATCGCGCCTATCTCGGGGACCCTGGCGGAGCCGCAAATTGACGTCCAGGCCGCGCTCCAGCAGGCCATGCTCGGCGACGAGGTGCTTGGCGCCGTACTCAGGCACGTCATGGAGCAGGGCGGTCAGCCCCCGCAGGAACTGCGCGAAAGCGATGAAGACCGGATCAAGAAGGGCAAATCATTCGATCTCGACAAGTTCATTCGGGAAATCAGACGGGGGCCGAAATAGGCATATGAACAAGACGGGCAGCTTTCGGCTTTCAGTGGCGGTTATGGCAGCCGCCTTTTGCGCCGGACTGGCGCTGCTCGCCGCCAATGTTATACTGGGCGATCTGAACCAGGACGAGGGTTGGTACCTGTATGCCGCCCGAATGGTCCGCACCGGGTTCCTGCCCTACAGGGATTTTGCGTACACGCAAGCGCCGGTCCTGCCTTTTGTCTACTCGATCATTGATCCGCTCGTCGGCGTGCACGGACTCGCGGCCGGCCGGGTCTTCACGGCCATTCTGGCGCTTTGCGCGGCTGGCATGGCCGCGGCGCTCGCCGGCCGTCTGGCGCAGCCGGGCGAACGCGCGGAAGCGGCGGCCCTCGCGCTCACCCTTATACTCGTCAATGTCTACCATTCATATTTTTCGGCCGTGGTGAAGACCTATGCTCTCACCTCGTTCTTCCTGCTCGGCGGACTGCTCGCGCTGAGCGCGGCGCTGGACAGGCGAAGCCGGACGATGACAGCACTCTCCGCCGTCCTTCTCGCGCTCGCTGCCGGAACCCGGTCCTCGGCCGCGGTCATCCTGCCGCTTGCATTCCTGTTTCTATGCATTAACCGCAACAGCCGGGGTATGCTCGGCTGGCTGTGGTTTGCGCTGGGCGGCGGAGCAGCGAGTGCGCTCATCATTCTCCCGCTCTTTCTGAAGGCTCCCGAGAGTTTCTGGTTCTGTGCGGTGGCCTACCACGCCATACGGGACTCCGGCGGACTGCTCCAGTCACTGGTCTACAAGGCCGGATTCCTTTCGAGGGTGCTCGGCGCGTACTTCACGGCAATCGGTTTATGGGTCGCCGTGCTCCTGGCGCGCGCCTTACGGATGGCGCCAGCGTCCACGCCGCGGGACGGGGACAAGCAGGTTTTACCCATGACGCTGCTGCTCTGGGCGGCGGTTGCGGCGGTCACTCTGGTTCACTTCACCGCCCCGTTCCCGTACGATGATTACCAGGTATTCATCTTCCCCGTGTTCGCTGTCGCGGTAGCGGTATCCGCGGCGCGCCTTGCGCGCCGGGCGGAGGGCAATGAAACAGGACGGCGCGCCGCCTCGTGGCTGGTTGCAGCGGTATTCCTGCTGTCGCTTGCGTCGTCCGTGTCCTCCCCGCTCAATCAGGACTGGTTCGTGCAGGGGCGTGACAGGATATGGTGGCGGCTCAAGGAGCAAACACCCCTCGTAAAACTGCGGGAAGCCGGCGCCATGCTGCGCTCAATGGCCGGGCCCGGCGACTTACTGCTCACGCAGGACCCCTACCTCGCTGTTGAATCCGGGCTGGCATTGCCGACCGGCCTGGAGATGGGCCAATTCTGCTACTTCCCGGAATTCAGCGATGACAAGGCTGAGCGTCTGCACGTCATGAACCGCGCCCGGCTCTCCTCGCTGATCCGCGATTGCGGCGCGCCTGTGGCCGCGCTGAGCGGCTACGCTTTTGCCATTCGTTCGCCGCGGATCGAGCCGGTCTCCGATGAAGAGCAGGCCGCGTTCATGAGTGAGATTAACGCCCGCTACGAACCGGTCCGCGAGGTTCCGGATTTCGGCCAGGCATTCACCACGCTCCAAGTGTTCAGGAAGAGGGAATGACGTGGAAAGTGTTGCGCCCCGTGATCACAGTTTGTAGTATCCCTTAATTATGAAGACTTCCATTCAAGAGCAGTTACAGGATATCGGGGCGACCCGTGATCTCCTTGACAAGGCTCTAAAGCTTGCAGGACTTGTATCCAGCGTTTTTCGCGAGGCCGGATGGGAACTTATCGTGGTGGGCGGCGCCGCGGTGGAGTTCTACACTGAAGGCTCCTATATGTCCGGGGATATTGATTTTTGCCGAAAATCGCTTTCACCCATTCCCTTGCGTTTGGCGCAGGATATAATGGGACAGCTCGGCGCAACGGGCGGTCCTCGAAGCTGGAAGATCGCGGGCCTCTTCGTTGATCTGCTGGGATTGATCGAGAATGAGGCCAAGACACCGTGCCGCGTTCTCGAATCGCCATATGGCGAGGTGACATTGGTTCCCATGGAACTCTCGGTTGTGGAGCGAACGCTCCTTGCCTTTTACCCGCAACCAAGCGATGAAGCCAGGGCAGTTGCAAAGAAGCTTCTTGCTGTTTGCATGAATGCTTCCGAAATGATTGATTGGAATGAAGTCAAGCGCCTATCCCGGCTGCGTGCTTTCAACGTGGAAAAGGAGCTCAATGAGCTGAAGGAGGAGGTCGCGCGTGAAATCGCTTCAACCTCTTAGAACCCGCTGGACGTGGGAAGAGTGGCAGGCCGAAAGGCCCGCGCGCAGGGCCGCGGCAAGAAAGATAGGTCCGCCTGTTGTCCGGCGTTCGGAAAGCTCTTCTGATCCGCGTTTGCGATCCGCCTTCCGCGGATCGCGCGGGCCGGACTTCGATGGAAAGGAATTATGAAATTTGCTTTACTTGGTTTGCCCGGCGCGGGCAAGAAGACATTCTTCTCACTGCTTACCGATCAGGACGGCGCCGGGGCTGAAAGCGTCGTCACCATGCACGGGCTCCTCAAGCGCAAGGGTGTGCGCAGGGAAGGCGACGCGCTGATAGGCATCGCTCCCATTCACGATGCGCGCGTCACCGCGCTCGCGGAAATCTTCAAGCCCGAAAAGACCGTCTTCGCCGAGAACACGATAGCGCTGTGCCCGGACATCATGCCCGGCTCAGGCGACAGAAAATGGCTTGATGCCGCGCGACGCTGCGATATGCTCTGCATACTGGTGCGCGACTTCGCCGGGGATGCGTCAGGCGGACAGGACGGAGCCGTGAATGCCGCCGCCGAGAAGTCGGTGATCGAAGCGGAACTGATCCTTGCCGACATGGAACTAATCGAGAACCGCATCAAGAGGCTGGAGAAGGAGAAGCGTGGCGCCCGCGCTTCGAGCCAGGACTACGAGCAATTGGCCATCGAGAAGATCAGCGGCGCGCTTGAGAGTCAGTCGGGACTCTTCCCGCTCGCGCTGGAAGAGAAGTATCTCGCGCCCGTCAAGAGCCTCGGGCTGCTGGCCTTGAAACCGATTCTTTATGCGCATAATGTGGATGAAGACCGCATGGCCGTGGAAACGGAGGGCGGACCGGCGGGCCTCAGGGTCTCGTGCCGGATCGAACAGGAAATCATGGGGCTCGGCTCCGCGGACGAGCAGAAGGCATATCTCGAGGAGCTCGGCGTTGCGGCATCCGGCCTGGACAGACTCAACGCGGCCGCCTACGACGCGCTCGGGCTGATGTCCTTCTACACGGTGGGCGATGACGAAGTCCGCGCCTGGACCGTCCACAAGGGCTCCACTGCGCCGAGCGCCGCCGGAAAGGTGCACAGCGACATAGAGAGGGGCTTCATTCGCGTCGAGATAATCAAGTATGACGACATGATCGCCGCCGGAGGCGAAGCCGCCGCCAAGGCAGCGGGCAAGATGCAGGTCAAGGGAAAGGACTATGTCATTGAGGACGGCGACATCTGCCATTTCCTCTTCAACGTGTGAAGTCTGAATCCGGCAGGAAAGATTTTTGAAAGGATTTACAGGCGGTGTGGGACGGCGCGAAGCGACGTGCCCACCACCACTTGGTTGGGGCATTATTTCTGAAATATCTCCATCAGGACGCTGATCAGCCGATCCGCCGTTGCAGCTGAAAAATGGCGCAGCTATTTCTTGTCGCTTTTGATGGCTTGGTTCGGAGATTCATCTCTCATGTCATTTGGGGTTAGTGGCAATGTTACGTTATCACACCAGGCGGAACCCTCTCCTTGCGATGACTTGCGCAGGTAGATCGTTGCCTCAGTAGCTCTTTGCCCTGTTGTGAAATCAATACTCTTGCGTGTCCATTCGACCGCTGAGACGGAAGCGCTTGCCTCCGGCATGCCATGATCTTTTACCCCAAGCACAATGGTTTCGCTCTTGTCGGAAACCCTCATCCATGCCGATAGAGTGTAGGTTGTATTGGAGGCAAGCCCCTTTACGGTTTGCTGAATCCCGTCTTTGCCGGGGCCTAGTTTGACTTCGTACTTAGAGGTGCCTG
>JAGYMT010000062.1 GCA_018400335.1 Kiritimatiellia bacterium
AGGCACGAAATGGGAGCAGGAACTGTGAACGCTTACAAGGTTTCAGGGGGCGGTCTTCTTGACGAGTTCAAGGCGGAGCACTTCGGTTGCTGGAACAAGGATGATAGATTCCTCTGTTTTATCGGTTTTGCGTGAAGTGATTACCAGAACCTGTCCGCGGGCCTTGATATCCATGCATTTGAAGAGATTCACGCCCTGCATGCCGGAGGTCGGGCGATCCTTGAAATAAATCCGCACCTCCTGAGCATCGGAACATGCCTGGCGCGCTGCCTGCCAGGCCGCGACCCAGTCACCAGCGCGTAGTTCCGTAGGCTGCGCCAGCGGCGATTTTTTTTCGCTGGTTTCGACCGGCATTATGGCGATCATGGACTTGTTCACATCATCTGCGCGCGCCATCCTGTCCGCGGTTGCAAGCATCAGCAAAATAGCGATTAATAGAGTCTTCATTTTTTTCAGGGCCAGCTTGTCATTAGTCAAACAAATATACGAAAAACGGTCAGAAAACCATCCGGTTTTAACAACAGACTCTCGTGTCTTTGTATTACCGATTCTCTTGCATTTCATTCCGGTTTCTTACGCTTTCCGGCCTGAGTTGTTAAAAATGAACTATAGCATAGATCCGCCCGATAGCAAGTTGTTTTTATCCTAAATTTTTTATCCTGTGTGCGCTTATTATGTGAGCATCAAGAGCATTTGATTTTCCTCAACAGCAATAATTTGCAGAAATCGCCTTGCTTTAACAGCTCGTTTATGCCATGCTTTTTAACTGACGTAACTGCATGGTTCATGCTGTCCTCCTTGGTTTATGTGCTTCATTTTGTCTGTCCATGAAAATGCAATACCAGACCGATTGCGGTGAAGGCTTACCCGGGGTTACGAATAACCCATATCCTGCCAATTTGCTTGAAATGCGGGGTATCCGTAAGGAATTCCCGGGTGTGATTGCTCTCGATTATGTTGATTTGCAAGTCCAGGAGGGGGAAATTCACGCGATTTGCGGCGAAAACGGAGCTGGTAAATCAACTCTTATGGGTGTTCTGTCCGGCGTTCATCCGCATGGCTCATATTCCGGAGAGATCGTTTACCGGGGAGTGTCGGCGGCTTTTCAGAATATCCGAGCTAGCGAAAAGGCCGGGATTGTCATAATTCACCAGGAGTTGGCTCTGGTCCCTGAATTGTCTGTTACGGAAAATCTTTTTCTGGGTCATGAGGTGTCTCTGTGGGGCGTTGTGCAATGGGAGAAGGCACGAGCGTGCGCGAGAGAGTTGATGGATCGCGTTGGGCTGAATGCGAACCCGGACACTGCCGTCAAGCATCTCGGTGTCGGCCAGCAGCAACTCGTAGAAATAGCCAAGGCGCTGGGTAAGGATGTCAGGCTCCTCATCCTCGACGAACCCACGGCGGCATTGAACGAAACTGATTCGCAGCATCTACTTGGCATCTTGCGCGGCCTTCGGGGTAATGGAATTACCTGCATCATCATCAGTCATAAGCTCAACGAGGTCCGGGAAATTGCCGATGCTATTACCATTTTGCGCGATGGCCACACCGTTGAAACCCTGCGTATGGCGGCTGGCGTGGACGAGGACCGCATTATTCGCGGCATGGTCGGTCGCCCGCTGGGCGCCCGTTTTCCCGAGCGGCATGCCAATATAGGCGAGGTCTTTTTTGAGGTGCGCGATTGGACGGTGCGGCATCCCCAGATCGCAGATCGGTTTTTGTGCAAGGGAATCGGATTCAATGTGCGTCGTGGTGAGGTTGTCGGTTTTGCCGGTCTGATGGGGGCGGGGCGAACGGAATTGGCCCGCTCTGTTTTCGGCAGGTCGTTCGGCTTTTACGAGCGAGGCCAAATCTTCAAGAACGGGGTTGAGTTGAAGCTGCGCAATGTGGCTGATGCTATTCGCGCGGGGATTGCCTATGTTCCGGAGGACCGCAAGACGCTGGGACTGAACCTTCTGGACAGCATAAAGGCCACCATCGTCGCAGCGAATTTGAAAGGCATCGCGCCATCCGGCGTACTGAACCCCAATAGCGAGGCCTCTATCGCCGAGGAGTATCGTCGCATACTGCGGATAAAAACGCCGGACGTCAGCGCCGGTGTGGCCACACTGTCGGGCGGAAACCAGCAGAAGGTGGTTCTGGGCAAGTGGCTTTTCACAGGGCCGGATTTGCTCATTCTCGATGAGCCGACGCGCGGGATTGACGTTGGTGCGAAATTCGAAATCTACAGCCTGATCCAGGATCTGTCCGCTGAGGGCAAGGGGATTATTGTCATCTCCTCCGAGCTGCCTGAGGTGCTGGGGCTTTCCGACCGCGTTTATGCCATATGTGAAGGCGCCATGACCGGCGTCCTCAGCCGCGCCGAGGCTACCCCGGAGCGGCTTATGAAACTAATGACCGCCGGCAGTTTGCGGGCGGATGTGAAAATGGAGCAATAATCGGCATGAAATTCCTCAAGCATATCTTTGGCGGTGATATCCGGCAGTTCGGCATGATGTTCGCCCTCGTTGCGCTGGTTCTTTTCTTCCAGGTCAGAACCGGCGGCCTGGTGCTGACGTCGGTCAACATGATGAACCTGCTCAACGGGAATGCCTATATACTTGCGCTCGCCCTCGGCATGGTGCTGGTTATTATCGCCGGGCATATTGACTTGTCCGTGGGCTCGGTGGCGGCTTTCGCGGGACTCTTGTCCGCGATAGCCATGCGTGATTGGGGGCTGCCTCCCTGGGCGGCTGTGCTCTTGTGCCTCGCGACGGGCCTGGCCATCGGCGCGTGGCAGGGATTCTGGGTGGCTTATGTGGGTGTCCCGGCATTCGTGGTGACGCTTGCCGGTATGATGCTCTTCCGCGGGGCTAACCAGTGGCTGGGCAAATCGAACACAATTCCGGTGCCCCCTGCCATCCAGTATCTAGGCGGCGGCTATTTGCCGGAAATTGGACCGGAGACCGCCTACAATAATCTCACGCTCTTGCTCGGACTGGTCGCGATCTTGTCTCTGGTTGCGGGGGCGCTGTGGACCCGGCATGAGGCTCGCCGCCTCGGAGCCTCCGTTATTCCCGCGGGCGCGCTGGGCTTCCGGCTGATTCTGCTTGGCGCGGCTATTGCCTATCTAACCTATATGTTCGCGACCGGCCGGCCCGGAACATCTTTCCCTGTGTCGGGGCTCATTCTGCTCGGATTAACCATGATCTACTCTTTTCTCGCGGGGCGAACGGTCTTCGGCCGCCACGTCTATGCTGTTGGCGGAAATATCCAGGCGGCGCGGCTTTCCGGTGTCAATACTAAGCGAGTGAACTTTGTCGTGATTATGAATATGGCCGTACTCGCCGCTCTGGCGGGCTTGATGTTCGTCGGGCGGGCCACGGCTTCGGGGCCGTTCGACGGGGTGAGCTGGGAATTGGACGCAATTTCCGCCGTCTTTATTGGCGGGGCGGCCGTTTCTGGTGGAGTGGGGACTGTTGTCGGGTCATTAATCGGTGGCCTGGTTATGGCGGTTCTGAATAACGGATTGCAACTCATGGGCGTCGGCGCCGATATGACGCAAATCATAAAGGGCCTTGTGTTGCTTATGGCTGTTGCTCTCGATGTCTACAACAAGACACAGGGCCGCGCTTCACTGATCGGCCGATTGCTGAGGAAAGCCCAGCCTGCGCCTTCGCCCACGGAGCAAACAGGAGAGGCTTCGCAAAAGCCGGCCACGGCAAACGGGAGATTGTCAGTAATCATTCAGGCTGTTGTGGCAATAGCCTTCTCGGCGCTGCTTGTGCTCATCTTCCGCGCGGGTGGACGAAAAGAATCGAGTCGGCATGACGGTCTGTTAACGGACGGCTTTCCAAAGAGCTCTTTCATAGGCGTAGCGATGCCGCAGAAGACTTCCGAGAACTGGGTGCTGGCCGAAAAGGTGTTCCGAGAAGGGCTTGCGGACGTCGGATACGCGTTCGATGTTCAGTTTGCGAATGGCGGCGTGCCGGAGCAGGAGAATCAGATTAATGCCATGCTGGCCAGGAATGCCAGGGTGCTTATTATCGGCGCAATTGACGGCTCGCAGCTGGGCAGCCAGCTCCGGGAGGCCAGGCGCGCCGGTGCCGTCGTTATCGCCTATGACCGGCTGCTGGTGAACTCGCCGGATGTGGATTACTATGTCGCTTACGATAACTATAAGGTAGGCGAGCTGCAGGGTCGCGCGCTGCTCGAGGGGTTGTCCCGTCGAAAGGGGATGCCGCCATGGAACATCGAGCTGATTGCCGGCTCTCCGGATGATGCCAACAGCAGGGTATTCTTCAACGGTGCCATGAGCGTTCTCACGCCGAAAATAGATGAGGGCGCGCTGGTTGTCCGGTCGCGGCAGACAACCTTTGCGCAAGCCGCCACGCAGGGATGGAAGTCCGAAAATGCGCAGCGGCGAATGGATACTATTTTCGCCGGAACCTATGCGAAGGCGGAGCTGCACGGCATCCTCGCTCCGAACGATACTCTAGCCCGCGCCGCCTTAACTTCCGCCAAGTCGGCCGGCAGGGCGCTGCCGGTTGTCACCGGGCAGGATTCCGAGATTGAGTCGGTGAAATCAATTGTGCGCGGCGAGCAGTATTCCACCATTAACAAGGATACCACTGCTTTGGTCCGGCATACCATCTCAATGGTCAATGACTTGCAGCAGGGTATTGCGCCGGCCGTGAACGATACGAATAGCTATAATAACGGCGTCAAGATTGTGGCCGCCTTTCTCCTTGAACCGCAGATTGTCACTCAGGAAAATGTGCGGGAAGCCTATGTCCGCGATCCGGTTCTGGGCAGGATTGTCGCTCCCTGATGGCGAGATAGGATTAAATGTGGGCTCCGTTCCAGCGGCGGCCTCCGTGCCGCCCGATGGAACGGCAGTGTCCCGGAGAAGCATGTGTAGAATCAAACAATTCGCGTTGATTGGCATTGCTGTTGCCGTCACAGTGCATGTGTTGAAGGTTCGCCGGATTCAGGCGTATATTCTATCGTAATTCCGTGTGAATGCGGCACCAACGCGGAACGATGCGGGGATAAGCGAAGGCAAGAGACGCAGATAGGGGTGAACCCCGATGCCTTACGGCTTTGCCGCTCCGGCAAGCGCGGCGAGCAGACCGGATTGCGTTCGCAAGGCATAGACTATGCGGGCGAAGATGTTCGTGATGTCGAAATAGTAATCCTGCGCGGCGCGGGACGCGCCCGGCTCCCGCTCGCAATACCTGTCGCGCAACGTTTCCATCATAGTTCCTCTGTTCCCGGTAAGCCTGGTCAGCTGCTCGATGTCATCGGCGGCGCGGGTTGTGATGGCATCGGCTGCCGTGTTCAGGAGAAATTCAAGGCTTTCGAAGAGTGGCGCGCTCAATTCCCGAGGCGCCGTAGTCGGCGAGGAATAGAGCGAGCCGAAGCGGCGCACATCCTCATCGAGCAGGCGGACGGATTCCGAAAGCTCCTCGAGAAATTTCGCCTCGTTCGCGAGATTGGCGCAGAGCCGCCTCGCAACGAAGGTGAGTGCGTTGAAACGCAGATCGGCGATCATGGCGACTGTTTCTTGCGCAAGCGATTGGTATTCCTCGTCATTGGCGAATAGAGACGGATATCGCGAGACCCTGCGCATGGTCTCGGCAAGTCCGGCGCTGAGCCGTTCCAGGCCGCGATGGCTTTCCTCCATCCGGCCATCCTCCAGGGTGAGGATGCGGTCGGCTATGTCGAGTATCCGGTTATCGTGGGTGACCATGAGAATGGCGCAGCGCATTTCGCGGGCGAGCCGTTGTAGTAGTTCCACGGTCTCCCGCCCTGATTGCTTATCGAGCGCTGCGGTCGGCTCATCGGCCATAATGATCGACGGGGCGCGGACGAGCGCCCTTGCGATGGCCACCCGTTGACGCTGCCCGCCTGAAAGCTGCGATGGATGCTTGGATGCGTGTTCGGCAAGTCCAACGCGTGCCAGCATTTCCACGGAGCGCCGACGGATCTCTGAGATCGGGAGGTCGTTGAGATGCGCGAGCCCCATTTGAACGTTCTCGCAGGCATTAAGCGAAGCGAGCAGGTTGTGGGATTGGAACACGAATCCTATCTTGTGGCGCACTATGATCCGCTCCCGGTCAGAAGCCGAGGCGAGGTTCGTTCCGCCGACTGTGATTGTTCCTGATTGTATCGAACGGAGCGCTCCGGCTAGAGTCAGCAGTGTGGTCTTGCCGGCACCAGACGGGCCCATGATGATCGCGATTTCACCTGGATGGAAATCCACGCTGATATAATGAAGAACCTCGCGACGGGCATCACCCTCGCCGAAGGCGTGGCATAGTCCGCTTATGGAGATCAGCGGTTCACTCGCCGTCACTCCAACGTTGCTGGATTCTCCCGCATTCATGGTTAGAACACCTCCGCCGGGTCCGCCGAGCGCAGTTTACGAGTCGCGAACATCCCGGCTACCACGCACATTAGCGCCGATAGGACGAAGACGATCAGCGTGCCGGAAAGCCTGATGCGCGTTGGCAGGCCGGCCTGTATTTCCGCGATCTTGAAGAGAATGGCGGAAAGGATGATTCCGGGAATAAAACTCAGCGCGAGCAGGATCAAGGACTCGGCGAGGATGAAGCGCGTGAAGAACTCGTTGCCGAGCCCGATGGCTTTCAATGTGGCATATTCCTTTTGGTGGTCGTTGATGTCGGTGTAGAGGATCTGGTAGACGATTATCGCTCCAACCAGCATTGCGATAACCATTCCGGCGATTACGATGAATCCGACCGGGGTGTTGATTTGCCAGTAGACCTGCTCCTTTGATATCAGTTCGGCGCGGGTCACAGCAACTACATCCTCCGGCAGAATGCCGGCAAGCTGTTCCTTGACGTATTCAGGGTCGGCGCCGGGTTTCAGAGTCACCATGCCAAGTTGAACCATCGCCTCGTTGCGCAGTCCTAGTCGCATGAATGTCTCCATTCCTACGACGCCGTGGCCATAGGCCGCGAGGGTCTGTCCTAGCTTGAACAGGCCACGAACGACGACGCGATGCTTGTTGATTTCGCTATGCACCTCGCCGTCCTGTCTGAAAAGTTTTGCCACGTTTCCGAGGTCGGAAGATGAGAGAGAATCGAAAAGAATGCCGTCGGGCAAGGTTAGGACATCGGCGCGGGTCGCTATTTCCGGAATGGAGTAGGGGTTGCGGGCCGGGTGAACGCCGAAGACGGCGAGGTCGGCCGTCCGACCGTCCTCCGGGTTGCGCCAGTTCAGAAAGTCTATCCGAACAGGGTAGACGGCTTCAACCTCTGGAACGGCGAGCGCCTGGTGCACACGCCTCTCGGGAAAGGAGCCGGGCGACATTATGTATTGGAAGCCCCGGCTGATGATGGCTATATCACCGCGCATGACATCTATGGGACGGATAACCATAGCCATGAATGCCTCGAATATGCCAAGCTGGAAGATCATCAGCACCACGCCGAACGACACCCCGGCGAGAGCGGTGGCGAAGCGCTTCTTATCCGCGGTCAACTGCCGCCATGCCAGTGGGACTCCGCCCGGCAATAGACGAGACTTAAATGACGATAGAAATATCATGGCTTTTTCGTTACTCGTTCACGGTTCACAGTTTTTCAGACTTCTTGGATGCTTTCCTTTTCCCGTAGTCTCGTTAAAACGGTTCGTTCCGTGTAAGAACATACACCTGTTTTGCCGGTTTCCGGCCAAGCTGCCACGCTTCAATATCTTCAAAACGCTCAATTATCATTCCAATGCCGTTCCGAACAAAGCTCCACTGCGTCAAGCCATGTGTTGTGATGCCGAATGCCTGGGCACGAACACCGGATACATG
>JAGYMT010000063.1 GCA_018400335.1 Kiritimatiellia bacterium
TAGATAGCCTGGACGGCGACTTGCGCATTCGTCGCGCATTCTTTCCAGCAGCGCGCCGGACTTGCGCAGCGCGGCCGCCGACAATTCGATCTTCGGCATTTTCGCGCGCGCCCGAACGGCCAGCAAACGCGTCATGGATAACGCCTCGCGGTCGGCCGGCAAAGCCGCCGAAAAAGAAGCTTCATAGAAATTCACCACCAGCGCCCTGGCCTTGCCGTTGGCGCTCGCGATATGCCAGTCGTTCGCAGGCAGAAAGAACAAATCCCCCGGCCGCATCGAGTGGCTCATGTCGCCGTGCAGTTGCCGGGCGTCGCCGGAGATCAACTGAATGAATTCGTTAAAGTGGTGGACGTGCTGGACGGAACGAACGGAAATCGGAGTTTCGAACGCGAAAACGGCATGCGGATTTTCCAACTCGCGATCCACCATCCAAGCCGGCCAACAATCTTTTTTCATAAGATATTGATAGTGTTTTCGTCCGGAAAATACCAGATAAAAAAAACGAAAAACTGGAACACGAGAAACTGAATTCTGCTATAAATGTAAAAAAATTGCGACCGGCTACTGAAAAAGGACGCTGAAATGAAGAATACAAAGAAAATCATATCAATGTTGTCAGTCATCGCCTTTCTCGCTCTTTCCGCCGCTGTTGCGGGGTCCGCTGAAAACCAATGGACCGGGATTCTTCCAGAGCGCTCGAAAGGCGCGCCGATTGTCAAGTTGCCCTCGGGAATCGAATCGACCGCCGTTGTCGCGCTGCCGGAGCGAGAGCGCGACTCGTTGAGCGCCATCACAAAGGAATCGCAGCCCGCCGGAATTTACGAGATTCGCATTACAGCGCGCCCGTCGCATGTGGCCGGCGCAATAGCTTTTCATTCAGGTCTTCGAGTTCACGTCGCCAACGCGCTCGCCGCCCATTTTCCCGGTTATTTCTTCGCGCGCGCGCATGAGCCGGAGCCCCGGGTGTTTTCCGCTGTCCTGCCTGGCGGCGCGCCGATTGCCGTCATGCTGGAGGCGTATAGCGACAGTGATATCGTGGATGCCGTTCGGACCGCGTCCCTGATGAAGCGGGGCGGGCCGAGAATGACCGATGGTTTGGACGACACGCATGACGCGGATTTGAAGCTGGCCGATGAGCTGGAATTTCGTCCGACCTCCGAAAACGCGGTCTATTACCTGGTGGATCGAATAGAGTTTCGTCCGGTTTCGCGCAGCGGCGGGGTCGCCGCGGTGGCGACCGACAAGGTTCGCTATGAACCGGGATCCGTGCTCAGGGGAAACGCGGAGATCGAGGATGTCGGAGGCAAGGGAGGAACCGGCAACCTAAACATATATCTCGAACACGGAGTCAAGGAGCGGGATCCGGTGAAGACCTTGCCGGTTACATTGACCGGGGAACGGCAGATATTCGAGTTCGAAATTCCGTTGCCCCGCGATGAATTGGGCTACGCGCTTGTCGCCGAGTTCGTTTCCGCCGATGGCTCCGACAGGCACGAGGCGGTCGAGTATTTCACCATCGCCGAGAATCCCTATCGCGTGGCCATATTCAACGTGAACGCCGGCGGCGATGATGTCCAGGGAGGCGGCGACGAGGATGCAATGACGCGATGGGTGGAATCGCTTCGGCGTTCCTATGTCAATGTCGTGGAGTGGTTTGCCTGGGCCGAGGAGGATATGGTCGAGCTGAGCTCCGACACAGATCACTGGTTTTCCGGCCAGACCTGCTACGCAAAGAGCCGGGATGTGCTGCAGCGCAGGATTCGGTTGCTGCACGAGAACGGCATCGCCGCGGTCACCTACGGGAAGTTCCATATGTCTGGCTACCTCGGTTGGAAGACGGCATGGGACTACCCGCTCGACCACGGAGCGCAGTGGCATTACCATATCGGAATGTACAGCCGGACGGACGTGCCGGTGCTCGACCGGTTCAGAAACAAGGAGTTCCAATTGGAAAATGGACCGATGGTGGCGGGCGCCAACCCGTTCCGCGCCTCCTGGCAAAGCTTTCTGCCCATCAGCCCGGATCCCGAGCCCTGGCCGGTCCGCCTCGCGGCCGAGGAGATGATCCGATCGATCGAGATGTTCGGTTGGGATGGCGTGCGTTGGGACGGCCACCCCCGGGCATTTGGATGGGGAACCTCGGGTCAGGGACGAGATGGCAAGTACAGTCAGGATGTCCATCGGCGCACACAGGCGCTCGTGCGCTATTTCAAGGACATCGTGGCGCTCCGGTATCCGGACTTCCGTCATGGGTACAATTATCTATTGCCGAACCCGGCCAAGCCGAACTACGATTGGGCCGTTGAAGATTATGAGCTGGATGAGCTTTGCCGGGACGGCGGCCTGCTGATGAACGAGTCAATCGGTAACGCGATACCGGGGCCTTTCAGCCTGATTGCCCGCCATTTGCAGGTTGAAGGCGATCTGTGCCGGGAGCGCGGCGGCCACTACCAGGGCGTCCAGTTCGGAAATGGCATGCGGGACGCACTGGTCGAGTTTGCCTTGTGGGCGGCCGCCGGCGCGCATCCTTACGGGGCCTCGGAAACGAGCGGACCCTATCTCACTCGCTACTCGCGGTATGTCTTCGACGAGCGGCTGCGGCGCCTGGCCACGCCGGAGAAGGTTCTGGCGCCCGCCGCGGAAACGCGTCTCTGGTGGCGGCCGTTTGTCTACGAAACGCCGGAGGCCGACGGCAGGCGGCAATTGGTTGTCAACTTCCTCAACCTGCCTCTTCAAGAAAGCCGGAATTCGCGTGAAAATCCAAAAGTGAGTTTCGTCATGGAACCCGGAACCGATCCCGTGACGTTCGCACTCACCCTGCCGCGGGGATTTCGCGCCACCGCGGCGCATATCATAGACCCCTGGTCGCTTGAAGTCAGTCCCATGCCGTTGGCCGACAACTGTTTTGAGGTTCCGGCCATTGCCGTTTGGCGGGTTGGCGTCATAGACATCGAGTCCGCGCCGGACGCGCCTTCGCTTGCGTCCCTCTACGGTCCGCCCGCGACTTTCGGCGTGACGCGTCCCGACGTCGAGAAGCGTATTCCCGATATCCGTCTCGATCCCCTGGCCGATCTTGAAGCCGCCGAGCGCGTGCTGGCCGCGGCGCCAAGCTGGCTGAGCCGCCGGCCGGGTCCGGAAGAAAAGGCTGTTGACGCCCTTTCATGGACGGAGCGCAACGCGAGGATTCTGGAGATACGGTCGAAAAATCCGCCGGAGATATTTATCAACACCTGGTGGAAGGGCGCGCGGTTGCCGGACGATCTGAAGCTGAAGGAAACCAAGTTCGACTTCGGAGACCTTGCCCCTCGGCGCAACGGGCGGCTGGACGTTTTTCACGGGCGCGGCGCGATGGACGAGCGGCTGCGGTTTTCCGAGGCGTGGGCCGGGTTCGACCGGTTTTTCGTTCACGACGCGCCGCTTGTCGGCGCCGTGACAGCCTCGCCCGGAATGGGATTGGTCAACAACATTTCCCGGAGCCGTTTCCCGGACTTCGATCTGCTGCTGTTCGCTGGAATTCCGCACTGTGCGATCGGCGTCGAGAACAGCTATGCGATGGTGGAGTATGTCAAAGCCGGCGGAGCGGCGTTCTTCACAGGCGGCGAATATGCCTTCGGCAAGGGCGGCTGCATGCATACCGTGCTCGACCGCGAGCTGCTGCCTGTCTGGTCTTGCGAACGCGTCGACACCCGCTACAGCGAGATTCCTCTGCCGTTTGAGCCGGCGGCGGACTTTTCGGAACTCGGCGTTGATCTCGATTTCGCGGATAAACCGTCCTTCTGGGTCTGGAACCAGGTCGCGTTGAAGGACGATGCTGGCGTCAAGGTGTTTCTAAAGTCAGGCAGCCGTCCCGTTCTCGTCGGATGGCAACTGGGCAAAGGCCGGGTTGCCTGCCTGCTGGTTGACCACCGGGGCAAGTCGAAAAACGGCATTACGGCGTTTTTCGACTGGTCCGACTGGCCGAAACTAATGCAGGCAGTCGCCAACTGGCTGGCGCCCGAGGCTATGACCAAGGCGCCCGTTGCGCCGTCGTCTGTTTCCCGTGAGGAAATCAGAAATCTGATCGAGCAACTGGAAGGAGATGCATTAGTGGCTGCCATCGAGGGCATCGAAAGCGAAGATCGTTTCGACGGATTGATGGAGAACGAGCCGATGATCGCGTCGGAGCCGGATATGAACTGGGAAGACCAGCGGAAACGCATCGCAGTGATTGAGCGCCTTCTGCAGGGGACCGGGCCGGACGTGTCCGCGGCTCTGGTCGAGCAGATAAAAACAGTTTCGGATCTGCCGATGAAGACACGCTTCGCCATGCTCGATTTCGTTCGCCGTGAGCCGCCGGCCAACCTTGCATCCGTTGCTCGAAAGTGTCTCTTGGGAAGAGATCCGGCTATTCGTAACACGGGACTTCAACTGCTCGCCATTCTGGGAGATGAGGCCTTTGCCGGGGAACTGCTTGACCCGGATCCTCAAGAGGTGATTGGAATCTTGGGCGCGTTCGATCGTGATCGCTTTCTCGCCGTTGGCGTGGCAATGTATCCGAAGCCCGACCTGCTGGCTGAGGGCAAGCGAAGGGTGGATGCGTGGAACGAGCAGGAGCTGAAGAGCAAGATGGCCTATACGGGAGGCAGGGAGTTTTCACTGGCGGCGCCTGAAGCGCCGTGCCTTGACGCTGAGACTTTGTTGCAGAGGATTGCCTGGCTTGGGTATCTTGCTCGGCATAATCCGCCGGCATGGGGCGCCCAGTTCGTCCGAGAGTGGACGCTGACAGCCCAGTACGAGGAGTTGTGCGACCGAAGCGCCGCGGGTTTGTGGCAACAGGGTATGTCGGCTCGGAGCAGCGCTCATGCGGCGGCGAAGAGCGCGGACTGGCGGAGCGTGAGAGAATTGTTCGCGCGGATGCGCGATCTGACACGGCCGGATATGGATGCCATGATCGTGAACCATCCGGAGGGCGTGGCCGAAGGACTTGCTCGTGTTCGTTTTTTGAGCGAAGTACGGCTCGCCATCAACCTGCTCGGCGATCACGGCGAAGCGGGGCGCAAGGTGGCGTCTCTTATGGATGCGCCGAGCCTGCAAAAGGATTTGGGCGCGTTTATCGCCGCCTGCCAAAGGGAATGAGAATCATCATGCGATGACGCATTTTATCGCCACAAAAAGGCACGAGAGCTCACAAAGAGGTTCGGAAATCCTTAAATGACACACAAGCGGAGAACGGAATGAACCATACCGGGACCGACATCGTGAACATCGGCTCGCGCAGCCAATGAATAAGTTTGCTCCATCGCTTCGGCTTTGTTAAAACTACAGTTTAAGGCAAGAGAACTTTTGTCTGACCGCTGAAGAAGACTGTGCCGTGCATAAGAAAGGAAAGGAACAACCTATGCATAACCAGAATCTGCTCCAACTCGCAACCATTCGCCGCGCCCGCACGGGGCGCTGTTCGTCCTGGGACACATCCGGACGCAATGGCGACGCTTGGAATATTCCCGCGCTTTCGAGCCGGGTGTTGGCCGACATCAAGGGGCCTGGCGTCATCACCCACATCTGGATGACCCAGTGCCGCAACTACCGCAGCGCCGTGCTGAAAATCACTTGGGACTACGCATCCGCGCCGAGCGTGTTTTGCCCTCTGGGCGACTTCTTCGGGCTTGGCCATGAAATCGTCAATTCCTACCAGTCGCAGCTCTTCACGGCTTCGACCAACGGCAACAACCTGAAGGAAGGAGCGCCCGATCTGCTTTTTCCGTGGGCGACGGGTTGCGCCCTGAACTGCTATGCACCAATGCCGTTCCGCAAGCGGGCTGTCGTGGAACTGCTCAACGAGAGCGACACCGATCACGGCCAGTACTTCTACATTGACTACGAGCAGATGCCGAAGGGCGAACTGGCCGGGATGGGCTATTTCCACGCCGAGTTCCGCCGCGCCTGCCCGTTCCCGGGCTGGGCTCCAGAGATAAATGTGAACACCCCTTATGTCAACATTCCGAATCTCGAACGCGATGCGTGGGACAACAACTACGTGATCCTGGAGACGAAAGGGAGGGGGCATTATCTGGGTTGCAACCTGTCGGTGACCAACATCCAGGGAACCTGGTGGGGCGAGGGCGACGATATGATCTGGGTGGACGGCTACAAGTGGCCCCCGGACCTGCACGGCACCGGCAGCGAGGACTACCTCAACCAGGCATGGGGCATGCAGCCGAACGCCTTTCTGCGCAACGGCAGCTCGATCCACGAGAGCAACACCGGCGGATACCAGACCAGCTACATCCACCATCTCGAAAACCCGGTGCGGTTCGAGAAAGAGATCAAGGTCACCATCGAGCACGGCCACGCCAACCACCTCGGCAACGAGATGGCCAGCGTTGCCTACTGGTACGCCGAGCGGCCCGCCGCGGCGCTCGCCATCCCGCCGGTCGAGAAGCGCCGGCGTGTGCCCAAGGTGGACGGGAAGTTCGTGATCACGGAGGAACTGCGATGGGCTGGCCACGAGGTGAAGGTGGATGCGACGATTGTAAAAGAGTCCCATGACTCATGGGAGAAGTTCCAGGCCAGCCAGCACATGTATCGCAAACCCGAGGGGCATTCGCCGTTTCTGTCGGACGGCTGGCGGGTCTCGCGCCTGATGCCGCCCGGCGATGTGGTGAAGTCGCGCTACGTCGGCCTCGACAAGAAGGTCGGCTGGGAATCGGTGCCCGCGGAGAAAATCTCCGCCGACGGGTTCGTGGATATTCACGCCATGCGCGACACGGACGGGCTGGTGTATCTGGCGCGCAAGGTCAAGGTCTCCCGTGCCGGTGAATGGGTGCTGCACGTCGGGCACGACGGCGGGGCGCGGGTGTTCGTGGACGGCAAGCAGGTGGCTGCCACCGCCGGCGCGATGAATCCGGCCCCCTACATCCGCACTGAAGCACCGGTCAAACTGGCCAAGGGTGAGCACGAGATCGTCGTCGCCCTCGACCGCGTCGGCGGCAAGGGCTGGGGCATATTCGTCAGCTTCGCGCCGGCTGCGGGGAAGGCGAAGGCGGACCGCAAACCAATATTCCCGTCGTGAGCAGACGGTAATCGTGAACGGCAAACAAGACTACACACGGGCGATCGATTTCAAGGGTGCGGCATATCTGCCCGGCGGCGCCGGGGCCAATTTGGTCCGGCTTCAGGGTAAGGACAAGGAATTTTGGCGCCGACGAGATAAGTCGGCGTGTCAAACGGGAAAGACGAAACTTCCGCATTTTGCTTCATGCAAGAGAGCGGAGTCCCGGTTATCGAGAAAGGTATTTCTTCAATCATGAGAAATTGGATGGTTGCGAATAGAGCCATCATCAAGCTAGCGGCCGGCCTTTGGATACTGCCGGCAGGCCGCGCCGGACGAGAAATGCTCGATCCTCACGAGGGATATTGAAAGCAAAGAGGTCATTCATGGAAACATCATCCGACGTCATGCCATTGGTTCCCGCCCCGGACGCCATCCGCCTGGCGATGCTGGGCAGCAGCTCCGGGAATGGCCATCCGTATTCCTGGAGCGCCATGTTCAACGGCTACGACCGGGAGCGTATGACCCGCGAATGCCCCTTCGCGGGCATTCCGGTTTATCTGAACAAGGAACCGGCCGAGACCCTGACCATCCCCGGCGCCAAGGTCACGCACATTTTCTGCACCGCCGAGGGCGGTTTCACCGCCGAACATGTCGCGCGGTGTTCGCTGATTCCCCACGTGGCGGAGAAACCCGAGGATGTGATCGGTCAAGTGGACGCCGTCATCCTGGCCACGGACGACGGCGCCGACCACGTTGGGCGGGC
>JAGYMT010000064.1 GCA_018400335.1 Kiritimatiellia bacterium
TTACGGAAACACGAAGAAGATGTTGCCCCGATGCGCGAAGCGCTTTGGATGCGGCGGCTTTTGATCCACGACGTCAAGCCGCCGCAGAAGAGAAAGCGCTGTCAAGGCCCAGCGCACTCCAAAAGCATGCTATCGCATGCAAAACAACATTATACACAGCCCCGTGAACGGTTACAGAAATGGAGGGTGGAACTCCGTTGCCGCCTTTGTCTGGAAGAGGTTTTGCAAGAGCTTCGCCGGATTCAGATTTACACATTAAAGAGAAAATGGCAAATGTCGCCATCCTCTATAACGTAGTCCCTGCCTTTCACCTGCATCTTGCCGGCGGCCTTTGCAGCAGCCTCGCCGCCGCAGGCGATCATATCATCAAACTTGATGATCTCCACCCGGATGAAACCTCTTTCGATATCGCTGTGAACCTTGCCGGCCGCCTTCGGTGCCGTTGAGCTTTTGCGAACAGTCCACGCCCGCACCTCGTCCTTGCCAACCGTATAGAAGGACATCAGCCCGAGGGCGTCATACGCCGCCGCGTTCAGCCTTTCCAGGCCGGATGCCGCGACGCCAAGATCCTCGAGATACGCCTTCCTCTCATCATCGGAGCCAAGCTCCATTATCTCCTGCTCGATCCGGCACGACACGCTCAGTCCGAATGCACCGCCGACCGATCCTTCGGCCAGGCGATTCTCGTCAACATTGCATGCCCATAGCGCCGGCTTCAGGGCCAGCAGCCCGAGACTCTTCACCGGCGCGAGGTATTCCTCCTCCAACGCGAGAGGAAACAGGTCCGCCTGGTTTTCCAGCGCGCCGCTTATCTTCTCAAGCGCAAGCTGTTCATAATCCTGCGAAGATGAGCGGGCGCTCCTCTTCTCCTTCTCCATCCGCTTCGTCCTGTTTTCGATCAACTCCATATCGGCCAGGATTAATTCCGCTTCGATCGCGGACCTCTCGCCCTCCGCATTCGCGGACGCGCCGGAACCCGATAACGGATCATCCGAAAAGTCGCGAAGGAGGATGCAAAGCAAGTCGCAGCGGCGCGCCGCCTCGAGCCATTTCCTGTCGGCTGAACCGGTCACGATATCGGGACAAAGGGCGATCGTGTTCTCGGCAAAGACGGTTTTTTCCGGCTCAAAGATCCTCGCAAGAGCCACGACCCGTTCGTCATGAATCGGAGCGGTTCCCACGAGGGTGTCACCTTCCCTTCGAACGCCCTTGCGCTTGAGAAGCCCGTGCATCGTAACCGGGCTTTCCGGCTCAACGCCGGCCTGCTCCGTCAGCAACGAAAAAAAAGTCTTCTTGCCCGAACCGGGCAAGCCCAGTAATGCAAATTTCATAATTTCATTCCCTTCTCCTGAACAATCGCAAGGTCGTAAATGCCTGGCCGAAATCCGGAATCTCGCAGAGCGGCTCATAACGCGCGTCAACCTCATTCCAGAACGCGACCTGATCCTCCACGGAGAGTTGCTCTATTTGCGGCGAGCTGATGGCGAACGCATAGCCGCTCAGCGCCGCAACGGGAGCGGCGCAATCCCTGATCAGATCCGTCAACCGGGCACGATTCATGACATGCAGATGCTCCGCCTCATCATCACTGAAACCGGGAAAATAAGAGAACTGCCCCATCTCAAGGCCGCGCGGCAAGGTCAAACCGGACTCCACGGCGAGGTATGGATCCTGGGTTAGCAGCAAGTCGCCGGGCCGAGCCAATGATCGTATCATAGCGCCGACCTCCTGCAATTTACGGAGCGGCGCATGATCCTTCAGCCGCCACCAGATCCTATCACGCTCCTGCACGAACCAGTCCTGATTGACAGGGGAAGACACCGATGAGCCGAGACAAAGCACGAGAACCGCGCCAAGCAGCCAGGCGCCAGGGCGACCCGTCACCGGATCCTCCAGTTCAAGCGCCGGGCCGCGCCGCACATGCAGGACATTGGCCCGACTCATCAGCCGGACCGCTGAGACCGCAACCGCAACGGCAAAAACGGGGAAGATGAATACCTGGTAATCGTCATAGGGAAAGGGTGCCATGAAGTGAACCAGGCTCACCGTGGCAACTATCGCCCAGAGCAGCAGCACGAACGACAATCCGGGCTTTTCCGGCATTAAAGACATTCCGTCCGCTTCCTGCAACCTGCCGACATCATCGCCCGGAGAGGTCGGGAAGACCCGGAATGCACGGGCAAGCAGAACGGCAACCCAGAGACCTATTGCCACGAAATAGGCACTGAGCACTCTCGATAGAAACCCGGCTTTATAGACAAGCGTCTGGAGCAAACCTCCTGAAGAATCCCGCATCGCATGGTATGCCACGGCGCAAAACCAGAAACTCTCGGGCGCGATGATAAGAAACGGCAGAACGATCAGGGCGCTTGCCATCGCGCCGCCCAGCGCAAACCACAACCAGCCGGGAAAACAACGGCTATTGCGATCAAAGCAGAGAAAAACAAAAGTCGCCACAGCCGCGAATGCGGCCGACGAACGCGTCCCCGCCGCAAGCGCAAACAGGAAAGCGGAAAGCATCATCGCCGCCCGGCTCCGTTTATCGAGCGAGAAGGTGAGCGCGAGCAGTCCCGCGAGCAGAAAGAAGGACGTCAGCGCGTAGGTTTTCACCACGGCGCAGAAATAGGCATGGTAGACATTAACGAGAATCAGAACGAGCGCGAGGGCCGCGGCCTCGAGCCGGGTACCGCGCGGCGAGATGCGCGCGGCGAGAGTCGCAGCCAGCAGTGCTGCGCCTAAGGAGAGGAGCGCCGTAAAAACCCGGCCTGCCAACAGCCCTCGAGCTTCAACAAACCTGTCGGCAACCGCGTAGACGAACGGCAGAACCGGCGCCTGAGTATAGGCAAAATCCCGGTAAGGCAGGCCGCCGGCACGAACCAATCGCGCCGCGTAAAGATACCAGCCCTCATCCTGATTCAAGTCGCCCATCAGCACATTGGCAGCCAGCAGCGCGCAGCCCGCGCAAAGCGCGATGGTCATAACCAGGCTCACAAACCGCAAATTACCTTTATTCGTCATGATGTTAACAAAGCCCGCTTATCAAGGGGCTGCGGATTTTTGCGGTCCCCTCCTGATCTCGCGCATAAGCTTGTCGAGATCAAACGACTTGCCGCTAATGATCTGGTTTTCATCTCCGCCCCGAGGATCGCGGGGGGCTTCACCACCATGCTCCATCACATGCCTCAAAACCGCTCCAAGCACCTCATCGCTCAACATCGCCTGCTGGATGGCGCCCTGAACATCAACATGAGGGTCGGTTAAAGTCCCGCCGATCGGCGCAATCACTGTGAACCGATCAAGCTTCTCCAGCCCCTGCATCTTCTCCTTCATTTGTCCGGTGAAACCCGTGTCGTGGAAAGTCAGGCGCAGCCCCGATTTTTCAGGATTAAACACGCCACCGGCGCATTGCAGGTTGACGCTTCCAGACACCCATCCGAGCTTAAGATCCTGTTCCGCCGCGAGGCTGCGGAGAAAACCAACGGACAAATCCTCGATTTTCGCCGACGCTACGAAGGAAAGCCGGGCGGGATTATCAATGGGCCCGACCATGCCGTGCATCTGTATCACGCCCCTCTCATCCTTGCCGGTCATCACGCCGCGCGCGGAAACCGCGCCGGACAGAATATCGGACGGACCTTGATTAACGATGTTTCGCAGTCTCACGTCAAGATGAACCGACAATCGGACCGGCGCCGTCGGCTGTAGCACATGATCCACGTATCTCGCGAGGAGCTTTGCCCTGAAATCGTTAACTCTGAAACCGGAGCGCCCCGAGGAAGACGCCTCGCCATCATCCCCGGACGGAGTAGCGGCAGCTGGCTGATTCGCAACCGAAGCCCTCTGAAAAGCGCGCCAGAGCTCCCGGACATTAAAAGCGCCATTGGAATTGCGAACTACTGTAAGCCGCCCATCGCTTGCCCGCACCCGGCGAATCCCGGACGCGCCACCTTTCAGCATATCGAGCAGACCGATAGTGACGCTGCCGCGGGGCAGAAAAAAAACATCCGTCTCCTCGAAGCCCGGCGGATTGGCTATATGTACTCCGTGCAACGTGAACGAACCCGCAAGCGGATTAGCACTCACACGATCAACGCTCGCATCAAGGCCTGTTCGTGCCCTGATTAGCGGAAGCACCCGGTTTTGCAGGGATCCGGTGAGACCTTGCGACAGAAATACCTGCAAGCCCATAACCAGGACAAAAAATACGATGGCTAATATCCCCACCAGCGTCTTAATGGTTTTTCTTCTATTCATAAACATCTCACATCACGGCTATAAACTACAATGAAGCAATCATGGACCTCACGTGATCCTCATCCCGCACCCCCAGACCAGGCGAAAGCAGCGCAACGCTCGCCAATCCCGGTCTGAAAATCTCACAGGCAAGAGTTTGAATATCATCCGGACGGATGCAGCGAATGGCTTCTATCACCTCTTCCGCGGGGATGGGCGATCCGTAATTCAGCATGTTCGACCCGACCCACATCATCTGGCCCGAAGGACTCTCCACGCCCAGCCTGATATGCCCCACAACATACTCAATGGCGCGGGCGAGCTCCCTCTGCCTGACGGCATCCTGTTTAAGGCGCCGCACTTCACCCGCAATCAAATCGAGCGCCCTGCGTCTTCTCTCGCGATCCAGCCCCGCCGTTATCACCAGGCTGCCCGTATCGGCGAAAAGCTGCGAGCCCGACTGCACGGAATACGCGAGCCCGTATTTCTCGCGGACAACCTGGAACAGGCGTGAGCTCATGTTTTCGCCCAGTATCACGTTCAGCAGCTTCAGGGCATACCTGCGCCGGTCCGGCAATCCGAATATCCGGAAACCGGCAGCCAACTGAGCCTGCTCGATCTCCTTACTCTTCAGCATCATCCTTTCCTGCGGGACCTTGCCGGTAACGGGCTGAGCGCGGGGCGGCGGAGAGGAGGAATATCCCCGCATCATACTCTTCACTCGCGAGACCGCCTCATCGTGCCGAACCCTGCCGGCAAACATGAACACAGTGTTGCGCCCAACATAGTGCCGGCGCTTGAAACTGATGATGTCCTCCCGGGCTATGCGCCTCAGCGAGGCGGGCGAGCCGGTGAGTGGTCTGCTTAGTTTATGATTCTTCCAGAGAATCCCACCGAGCATTTCCTGAACCATTTGTTCAGGATGATCACGGTACATCATTATCTCCTCGATTATTACATTACGCTCCTTCTCAATATCGGCCTCTGCAAGCCGCGGGTTCAGAATCATGTCGCAGAGAACCCCGAACACCTTCCACGTATGGTCATAGGCCACGCGCGCGTAGTAGCAGGTCATTTCCTCCTGCGTAAAGGCATTCAGATAACCGCCGCAACCTTCCACGGCGCGGGAAATATCGCCGGCCGACATCTTCTTTGTTCCCTTGAACAACAGGTGCTCGATAAAGTGGCTCATGCCAGACACCGCAGCCGGCTCATGTCGGCCGCCAACGCCCACCCATATACCCACCGACACGCTTTCCACGCGCGGCATGCTTGCCGTAACCACTCTAATGCCGGAGGAAAGCTCAGTCATCTTTGCGTCAATAAGCATATCTAAAAAGCCCCCTGCACAGACGCCGCCTGCAACAGATCGGTCAACGTCACGGTCCCCTCGTAGAGAGCCTTGCCCACGATAACACCAACGAGATTTCCGGTGCCGAGCTCGCAGAGGCTCCGGACATCCGCTGCGGTTGAAACCCCGCCGGACGCGATCACGTTGCAATCCACCTTCCCGCACACCGCGCGCAAGCCGGGCAGGTCGGGACCCTTGAGCATACCGTCCGTCGCGATATTGGTGTATATGATTGTCTTCACGCCGTTTCCCGCCGCCATCAGGGCCATCTCTATAAAATCCATGGACGCATTTTCGGTCCATCCCTTCACCCTCACGCGCCCGTCCCTGGCGTCAATCCCGACCGCTAATTTCTCTCCGAACTCGCTCGCCAGGCGCGCCAACTCCGCCTCCGATCCGCAGGCACCGGTGCCGATGATCACGCGGGAAACGCCGGAGTCCAGCAGCTCGCGCATCTGCTCCCTTGTTCTCAACCCGCCGCCCGCCTGCACGGGAACCGGCACGGCCGCGGCGATTGCTCTTATCACATCCGTGTGCACAGGCTGCCCCCGGAAAGCGCCATCGAGATCCACCAGGTGCAGGCGGGCGGCGCCCCGGGCAACCCAGCTCTCCGCCATCCGGACGGGATCCTCCGAGTAGATGGTCTGCTCCTCCGCCCGCCCCTGCCGCAGACGAACGCAGCATCCATCCTTCAGATCAATGGCCGGAATAACTATGAATTCCTGCATCGCGCCACTCATACAACACCCTTGCTTGAAGGAATCCCCTTCTCCCTCGGATCCCTTGCCACGGCCATTCTGAGTGCGCGCGCCAAGCCCTTGAAAATGGCCTCGTAAGCATGGTGCGGCTCGTTCCCGTAGAGCTGGGCCGCATGCAGGTTCATCCGCGCCTGCACAGTGAAAGCGCGGAGCAGCTCCTCCACCAGGCCGAGATCGAAATCCAGGATCTTCCTGCGCCTGCACGCCATCTTGAAATCCAACCAGGGACGGCCGCCGAGATCCATGGCAACCCTGCCCATCGCCTCGTCCATCGGGATCAGCGCGAAGCCGTAGCGCACTATGCCGGATCTATCGCCCAGCGCCTGGTCCAAAGCCGAGCCGAGACACAGCCCCACATCCTCCACAGTGTGGTGGTAGTCCACAGCCAGATCGCCGGTCGCCCTCAGCTTCAGATCAACCAATCCATGCCGCGCGACAAGCTCGAGCATGTGATCGAGAAACGGCAAACCCGTATTGATATCGGGCCGACCGCCTCCGTCCAGGTTGAGAACCACCTCGATGCGCGTCTCTCTGGTATTCCTCTTCACGCGTCCTATTCGTTGTTTCATAAGTTTCCCCTTCCTTAATCAGGCGACACAGCCCCTATACGATGCGCAAAATCTCCTCCGTAGCGGCGAGAAGCGCCTCCATCTGTTCATCCGTCCCCACGCTTATCCTGAGAAACGCGCCCGTCCTCAGGCCATGAAAATGTCTCACGAGAATATTGCGTTCCCGTAGTTCGTGGTAAAGCTTTTCGGCCTTCACGGCTCGCGGCCTGACCCAGAGGAAGTTGGCTTCTGATGGAAAGACCTCGAAGTCAAGCGCCGCGAGGCGCTTCGCGGATATGCCGCGAGTGCGCTTGATGCGTTCAGCGTTAACGCGCGCCCAGTGCATGTCGCGCACGGCGCCCATGGCTGCGGCCTGCGCGAGCCGGCCGAGATTGTAGGAATCCTTGATTTTGAACAAAGCCCGGATGAGATCCGCGGGGCCCACAGCATAACCGAGCCGCAAGCCGGCAAGCGAATGGGATTTTGACAGGGTACGCAGGACTAGAACATTATCGTGCTCCAGCGCAAGATCCATGCAATCCTCTTCCGCGAAGGCAACGTATGCCTCGTCTATCACCACCAAGCCCCGGAAATCATCACAGAAAGCGCGAATGACATCCTTTGGATATCTGATCCCGGTGGGCGCATTTGGGCAGGTGAGAAAGAAAAGCGAGGCGGAGTAACCGGGTGGCATAAGCCACTCGAATTGCAGTCCCAACTCCAGGGGACGGACCGCCACATCGCGAATCTTCGCCAGCACGGGGTAAAGAGAATAGGACGGATCAAAGAAGCCGATGCAGCCGTCATCCTCAACAAATGTCCTGGTGCAGAGGGCGAGTATTTCATCCGACCCGTTGCCGGCAAAAACCTGCTCAGGCGAACA